>JACQUN010000019.1 GCA_016210285.1 Chloroflexota bacterium | reverse complement strand
CTCCTCAGCATGACAAAGTGGGGTTCCGGTCTTCTCACACACCCTCTGAGGGAGCCCGTTCGCTTCACTCGGGGTAAACTCCGCGACGAAGAATTCGGGAGGGGAGCACGGACTCAGGTTCCTACCCCCGTCTGAAGGTGGGGGCATCGTGCCGCAGCCTGAAGACAGGGTGCCTGCTCAGAAAATGGCCGCTCGTCCTGAGCTTGTCGAAGGATAGGCGGCACATCAAACCCGCTCATGGTTCGACAAGGCTCACCACGCGCGGGCCCAACGCCGTCTTCATGTGGGGGTGGCGAAGCCCTACTTCATGAGAAACTTATGCGTTCGCAGGCCCTGGCGCCTGGCCCTTCAGAAACTGGTCCAGGGCCTCGGGGCTGGCGAGCTTCGTCCTGGCATCCGCCTCCCTGACGATCCCCTGGCGGACCAGGGCCGCCAGGGACTGCTCCAGCGTCTGCATGCCCATCGCCCCACCCGTCTGCACGTAGGTCCGGACCTGGGAGAGCTGGTCTCGACGGATCAGGTTGCGGATGGCGTTCGTCCCCAGGAGCACCTCGAAGGCTGCGACACGCCCGGGCCCCTGGGACCGGGGCAGCAGGACCTGGTAGATGATGCCCTCCAGCACCATGCCGAGCTGAAAGCGGGCCTGGTGCTGCTGCTCCGGCGGGAACATGTCAATCATCCGCTGGATGGCCTCCACGGCCCCGCCGCTGTGCAGGCTGGTCAGGATGAGGTGTCCCGTCTCTGCCGCCGAGAGGGCCCGCTCCAGGGTCTCCCGGTCGCGGGCCTCCCCCACCAGCACAACGTCAGGGTCCTGTCGCAGGGCCTGCTTCACCCCGATGCTGAAGGAGACCGTGTCTCCCCCGACCTCCCGCTGGATAATCATGCTTCTCTTGTTCTGGTGCAGGAACTCGATGGGGTCTTCCAGGGTGATGATTCTCCTGGGCTCCACGGAGTTCAGGTGGTCCAGCATGGCCGCCAGGGTTGTGGACTTGCCGCTGCCGGTGGCGCCGGTCACCACGACTAGCCCATGATGCCGGGTCACCAGGGTCGCGCAGACGGGGGGAAGGTTCAACTCCCGAAGGGAGGGCACGGCGAAGGGCACCGGGCGGATGGAGAGGGCCACGGTCCCGCGCTGGATGCAGGCGTTGACCCGGAACCTGCCGAGCCCTGGAACACTCAGGGGGAAGTCCAGCTCCCGCGCCCGGGCGAAGGTCTGGAGGGCATCGCTGTCCACCAGGGCGTGCAGGAACGCCTGGGTTTCGGCCCCGGTGAGGTTAGGGGCCTCGGCCACCGGCTCCAGCTCCCCGTGCACCCGCAGCACGGGCGGACTGCCCGCCGCCAGGTGCAGGTCGGAGCCGCCAGCCTCGATAAGGCGGCGCAGGAGCTGGGGAAAGGGCCCTTCGCCCATCTCCGTCCTCTCTCAGTTCGACCCGGAACCTCCCGCCGCTCGCTCCCGGGCCTGGGTGGCCAGGGCATGGTCCAGTTGCTCCTGGGTGCAGAACCCCAGCTCGGTGAGGGCCTGGCCCACGTGGAGGTCGCGACCCTTGGAGCTGGATTCCAGCGCATGGCGGAGAGCCTGCTCGAACTGCTCACTGGTGCAGATGCCCAGCTCCATCAGGTACTCACCCAGGAGTTTCTTCCCTGGGCGGCCTGCGCCGGAGTAGATGGAGGCGGCTTGCCCGCCGCGCTGCTTGGCCTTGTACAGGGCCAGGTCTGCCTTGCTGAAGAGGTCTGCTGCCCCCTGGGCGTCCACGGGGAAGGATGCAATGCCAACACTGAGGCTGACGGGAACCTGTTTGCCTCCCGCCACCAGGGTGCTTGCCGCCGCCTTCTCCAGAATACGCTTGGCCAGGATCAACGAGCCCGCCTTGTCTGCCTCCGGTGCGAGGATAAGGAACTCGTCGCCGCCATAGCGGGTTGCTATGTCGGAGACACGGATGCTCGCCCGGAGGACATCGGCCACCTGTCGCAGGAGGCGGTCTCCCATTTCGTGCCCCCATCCGTCGTTCACCGCTTTCAGCTTATCCACATCCACCAGCAGGATGCTCAGTGGGGTGTTCCCACGGACGGCGCGGGCGATCTCGATGGCGAGTTGGCGGTCCAGGTAGTGGCGGTTGCCGAGCTGGGTCAGGGCGTCGCTGAAGGCCACACCCGACAGGCTCTCCCGAAGCTGGCGCAGGCTGGCTTCCAGCTTTGTGGCGTGTCCCCTGCTCGCCGCGTGGCCCAGGAGAACCGCTGCCAGGGCTCCCGCCAGGAACACCTCCGGCACCAGTCGCAGCGCGCCGGATGAGGAGCCCAGGGCCACAAAAGTGACCCCACCGGCCACCAGGAGGATGCCGCCCAGCGCCGTGAGAAGCCCAGTAGTAGGAGGTCTTGGCGGGGCTTCCCCCTGCTCCAACAAAGGACCAGCAGGAGCGTCAGGCTCCCCGGGTGCCTTGTCCTGCGGTTTCTGCTGAAGATTCATCGGCGCCTCGCTGGAGGGGTAGGGTTGCTCCGGTGGCTCAGTGGGCCTGGGTGATAGCTTGAATGAAGACCCCCACAACCTGGGGGTCCAGGTGCTGCTCTGCCTCCTCCTGGAGGATCTTGATGGCCCGTTCCTTTCCAAGGCCCTTCCGGTACGGGCGGTCCGAGATAACCGAGTCGTAGACATCGGCCACGCTCAGGATACGGGCCTCCAGGGGGATCTTCTCCCCCTGGAGGCCGTCGGGATACCCTTTGCCGTTGAACCACTCGTGGTGGCCGCGGATCACCCCGATCTCCTGCTCGAGGGAACCCACCCGCCGGAGGATGTCCAGCCCCAGGAGCGGGTGGCGCTTCATCACGCCGAACTCCTCAGGGGTCAGAGGGCCGGGCTTGAGGAGGATGGCATCGGGGACCCCCAGCTTGCCGATGTCGTGGAGCAGGCCGGCCCTCCCCAGGACCCTGAGCTGGGCAGGGGGGAGCCCCAGATTGCGGCCAATGAGGATGGCAAGCTCGGCGACCCGCACCGTGTGCCCCCTGGTCTGGGGGTCCTTGGCCTCGCAGGCGTCGGAGAGGGCGGCAATGGTCTCATTGGTCTCCAGCTCGGCCCGCACGATCTCCTCTGGCGTGGCCTGGGTCTCAATAAGGCGGAGGCTTCGGGTGGAGAAGGTCTGGAAGTGCCCGCTGGCCTTGGAGAGCAGCTCCAGAGTCGGCTCCACCACCCGGGGGTCGTTTAGCCACTTCAGGAACAGGCCGCGATAGCGGGTGTTGGTCTGCCGGAGCCAGTGGAGGACGCGGTCCCGGAGTGGCGCCGAAAGGGCGGCCAGGGTCTCCTCCTGGATCTGGTCGGCCTCCTGCTCCGTGCTCGGAAGGGGGGTTGACACCTCCCTCAGCACCCAGCGGGCAAAGGCCTTGGAAAGGAGCCCGTAGCGGTCGTCAGCGCGGGTGACCAGCCCCCGCCTGGCCAGGCCGTGGAAGACCAGGCCAACCGCGGGGTGCCAGCGTTCCAGCTCGGCGGCCCTCCACGTTCGGAGCGGGGTGTTGTCCCCCTCCTCCAGCAGGGACAGCAACGTGAGGACGATGCGCTCTGCGTCGGAGGAGTGCTGCCAGTAGGCGTCCAGATGGGGGTGGACCTCCTCCGTGAAGTTCCAGTTCACCAGCTCCAGGCGCTGGGACTCAGGCAGTTGGCTCTGCTGGGCTGTGAAGAGGAAGTGGAAGGCCATCTGCAGGTAGAAGGGGTAGCGGCCCACTAGGTTGACGATGTGCCCCACCTCGGTGGGGCTGAAGGACACCCCGGTCCCCTCCAGGTAGGCCCGGAGCATGGCGTGGACATCCTCCAGGGTGAAGGGCTGGAGGTTGATGGTGGCGAAGATGTTGAAGAAGGGGGAGCTGCGCACGGCATCGGAGTGGCTGAGCTCCACCAGGTCCAGGCGGCTGCCAGTCACCAGCGCCAGATTGTGGTGAATGGCCAGGGAGCGCAGCCCATAGTAGAACTCGGGGCCGAAGTTCCTGTTGCTGGCTATGTTCTCGAACTCGTCCAGGAGCAGGACGATGTGGAGCCCTTTGGCGTCAACGAGGTCAAAGACGTCGGAAAGGTCGTAGATGTCCAGGGTCTCCCGCTGGGCGGCGGAGCGGAGCTCTGCCGCCACCTCTGCGTCCTGGATCCTGCTCGCCATGCGACGGAGCATGTGCTGGAAGAACCGGGTTGTGGGGCTGTCGGGAGTGATGACCTCCAGGTCCAGGTACACGAAATGGTGGGCGCTCAGGTCCAGGCCAAAGCGCTCTGCCACGGTGGGGTGGGAGATGTAGTTGAGCAGGGAGGTCTTGCCGGTACGCCGTTCGCCGACGATCGAGCTGCTCTCAAACTCCGGGTTGCGCAGGCGGCTGAAGACCTGGGCCACCTCCTGTTGCCGGCCAAAAAACCTTGAGGGGTTGGAGATCGGGTTGCCATAGCTGAAGGGATTCACTGAGGCCATGCCATCCCCCTCTGCCCGCTCCACAGCCGACGGTTCACCTGCGCGACAGGCCTTGCACGCCTTCCGCCCCTGACGGGGCGGCGCGAGACCGCGCTACCGGCGGCGTTCCAGGGCAATGTTCTCAATACGCACCTTCTGGTCATCATCTACAAAGGTAAAGGCCTGGGTCTCGGCAGGCAGCGGTGGAAAGACGAACCATCCGATGCGGGTCTCTCCATCCCGGACCAACGTCAGGCCCTTGGCAGCCCCGCCCAGGTCCGTGTACTGCACGACGCTACCGTTGGCGGTGGTGATGTACATCTTGGGGTCCTTCTCCGTAGAACCTATGGCGACTCCAAAGAGGCTCTTCTCCCGGATAGATGCGGTCCAGGCAACGTCCAGGCGCAGACCCCCACCCTGCAGGGTGCTTATCCCAAGGAGGCAGGTGTTCACGCTGGCCTGATTGGCTCCGACCATGACGGTATAGCACTTGTTGAGGGTCTGCATAGGCACAGCTTTAGGCGCCACCGGGGTGGAAGGGGCAGAGCTTCGGGACCGCCCCTGGGGGAGAAACAGGAACAGCAGCACCCCGGCTATCGCCAGGAGTCCGACCCCTGTGCCAAGGGCGAAGGCTACCACCCAGCGCCGCCGCAGGGGGAGTGGGGCGGCCTCCGCCGGGGCCGCCGGAGCGGGTGCAGGAAGGCTCTCGATGAAGGAGCGAACCTCCTCCATGACCCACTGCATGCGCTTCTGCTGCTGCACCCACATGCGGAGGATGTCCACAGCGAAGCGATAGCCCTCTGGGCCTAGCAACAACTCCCGGGCCACCAGGTTCTTGAGGGCGCGAACCATGTCGCCCGGTGGCAGGGGGATGTTGTAGGTGAGCAGGGTCTTTTCGACCTGCTCCTCGTCAACCGGCTGGTTCGTGGCACCGGCGGCCTCCGCACAGGCTACCAGGACCAGGCGCTCCTCCGGGACGGACTCGTCCCACTCGAACTTGAGGTTGGCGGTGGCCCGTTCCATCACCTCGCTCAGCACGGACTCCACGTCCTGAACCGTGACGGTCAGGTTTCCCTGACGCTGCCAGTGGGTGAACAGGCTGTGGCAGAGGAGCTGGGTGTAGTAGGGATGCCCTGAGGTGATCCCCAGGATACGATCTACGGCAGCGTCATCATAGCGATAGAGGGACTCGACAGGCCGCCTGATCAGGGCCACCGCAGACGGGCGGTCCAGGAAACTGATCTCCTTGTAGAGGGCAATGTTGAACAGCAGCCCGTACTCGCTCTGCATCTGTTCCAGTCGGCTCCCCAGAGAGAAGATGAAGTTCAGCCGCGGGTTGTGCTGCATAAGACTGCGAATGTGGTCGAACACCTGGTGGTCCAGCTTCCCCGCCTGGATCTGCTCCTCCAGGCGGGTGGTCTCATCCACCATCAGGAGCAGATGCCTGTCGCCTACGGCGCTCCAGACCTGCTCAAGGAACTCGGCCTGGAAATGCTGCATGGGGTTATCGGCAAACTCCTCCCGCCGCGGGCGCGGCAGTTCAATCCGGTAGTCCCGCCGCAACGCCCGGTAGATGACCGAGGCGATCTCCCAAAAGAACTCACTGATGCTGTTCAGCGAGAGTCCTTGCAGGTCGATGAGGATGGGCATGTAGCGGGGGTCAACGTGCCGGTGCATCTGGTAGAGGACCGAGGTCTTCCCTGTTCTCCGCTGCCCATACAGGACAATGACATTGTCCTGATGCTTTCCCACTAGGGCGTCATTGATAAACCGGAAGACGTCCTCCCGCCCCACAAACATGTCAGGCCGCGTCAGGGGGCTCCCGGCGACATAGGGGTTGGCCTGCACCTGTTGACTCGTCATCGGGCTATCCCTGCTCCTCCCTCAACCCTACCCGGTGCCCTGGCGTCGTGGTCCCCGCCAGGTTCTCCCCTGAGCGACCTGGCGCGGTTCTCCCCGGTGGCGGCGTAGCTGAGACGAGGGGCGAAACGGTTCCGCTGACCACCGGCTCTTCGGCTTCGATTTTACTACAGGGTTCTCGGAAAGCCAAGGAGGAATGCTCCCCACGCCGGCTGCTTTCCTTGGGGGGCGTTGCAAGCCCAATAGGAAGAGGACTACACTGGTGGCAGTGTCTCAGGAGAGAGCCATGCAGATCGGCCTCATTGCCGACACGCACATTCCCGAGGCGGGCGGGGAGCTTCCCCCCCAGGTTTTCACGGCCTTCAGGGGTGTGGACCTGGTCCTGCACGCCGGGGATATGCACATCCCCCAGGTGCTGGACTGGTTAGAGGGTGTTGCTCCTGTGCTGGCGGTCAAGGGGAATGGGGATGTGGGCATCGGGGTGGGGGAGCCCTGGCTGCCCCGGGACCCCCGGGTCCGGCGAGTGCAGGTTCTGAAGCTGGAAGGTCTGACCCTGGGAATGGTTCACGATCTGCCCATGCCCAAGGAGGTCTCCTGGACGACCTGGGAGCAATGCCTGCTTGGGGTTTTTGGGGAGCCTGTGGATGTGGCCGTCTGCGGGCACACCCATTTCCCGGTCATTCTGCGCCATAACGGTGTGCTCCTGGTGAATCCAGGAAGCCCCACCATGGGAGGAAACCTCCGGGGTCAGCTGGGGTCGGTAGGGCTCCTGGAGATCGTGAGAGGGCGTGCTGAGGCCCGCCTGGTCCCCCTGGGGTAGGGCGCCGCGCGAAAGACCTGTGGAACACGGGCTCTCCCCCCTTGACAACCACGGAGTTCTTGTCTAGACTGGTAATCGTCGATTTATGTCCCTCCGAAATTGTCAATCCTGCCCGCTGACTCTCTTCCCGTGCCCCTCGTGCGCCTAGTTCTGCGACGCCACGTTTGCTACTGCCAAGGAGTGTGAGAGAGCATGGTTCTGCCCCTCGGTGCCCGCAACGGTAGCCCGATTCCCGAGAAGTCCTTCGCCCGCCTCCCCCTGGTCCTTGAGACCCCCAACCTCATCCAGGTACAGCTCCAGTCCTTCGCATGGCTGAAGACGGAGGGCATCCGCGAGCTCCTGGACGAGATCTCCCCCATCAAGGACTTCACCGAGAACCGCTTCGAGCTCCGGTTCCTGGGACACGAGTTCCATGCACCCAAGCAGACGGAGTGGCAGTGCCGGGAGAAGGAGGCGACCTACGCTGCCCCCCTCTACATCACGGCGCAGCTCAAGGTCAAGGAGACCGATGAGATCAAGGAGCAGAGGCTTTTCTTCGGCGATATCCCCGTCATGACCTCCAAGGGCACCTTCATCATCAATGGCGCCGAGCGGGTGGTGGTGAGCCAGTTGGTGCGTTCCCCTGGCGCCTACTTCTCCAAGCAGCAGGACCCCAGCACGGGACGGGAGCTTTGCTTTGGCAAGCTCATCCCCTACCGGGGGGCGTGGCTGGAGTTCGAGACCACCTCCAAGGATGTGATGGTGGTCAAGGTGGACCGGAAGCGCAAAACCCCGGTGACCACCCTGCTGCGGGCCCTGGGGTTTGCCCCAGATGCCCGCCTTCTGGAGCAGTTCCGGGATGTGGACCAGGGGCCGGACCACTACTACATCCAGTCCACCCTGGGGAAGGACCCTGTGGACTTCGCCCGCCTTGACGAGCTTCTGGACAAGATAAGAAAGCAGGAGGAGCGCGAGCGCGTCCTCCAGGACCTCTGGAGCAGTGTCTGCCCAGGAGTCCCCTTCGACCGGGAGGCAGCCCGGATCCTGGCGGCAGCCAGGCTGGAGTTCTACCGGCGGCTCCGCCCAGGGGAGCCGGCCAGCCTGGACAACGCCAACGCCCTCGTCGAAAACCTCTTCTTCAACCCCCGGCGCTACGATGTGGGGCGGGTGGGCCGCTACAAGCTGAACCGCCGCCTGGGGCTGAAGCTGGAGCCCTCCCAGCGGACCCTCACCAAGGGCGACCTGCTGGCCATCCTCCGCGCCATCATCGCCATTAACAACGGACGGGAGCAGGCTGATGACATTGACCACCTGGGCAATCGCCGCGTGCGGGCGGTGGGTGAGCTCATCCAGAACCAGCTCCGGGTCGGCTTCCTCCGCATGGAGCGGGTCATCAAGGAGAAAATGACTATTGTGGAACCCGAGCAGGCCGCCCCGGCAGGCCTGGTCAACATCCGCCCCGTGGTGGCGGCGGTGCGCGAGTTCTTCGGCGGCTCGCAGCTCTCCCAGTTCATGGACCAGACCAACCCCCTGGCCGAGCTGACCCACAAGCGGCGTCTCTCCGCTCTGGGACCAGGCGGCCTCTCTCGGGAGCGGGCCGGCTTCGACGTGCGCGACGTTCACCACTCCCACTACGGGCGCATCTGCCCCATCGAGACCCCCGAAGGGCCCAACATCGGCCTCCTGGGCTCCCTGGCGACCTACGCCCGGACCAACGACATGGGGTTCATTGAAACCCCGTACCGCAGGGTTTTCCACGAGCTGCCCAACACCGACGCGGAGTTGGTGGGCCGAACCCTCATGGCCGCCGTCGCCAATGCCAGTGGAAAGGTCGTGACGAAGGCCGGGACGGTGGTGACCGACGCCCTTTTCCAGAGGTTGAAGGCCCTTCCAGAGCAGAAGCTCACGGTTCGCCCCTTCGTGTCCAACAACCCCGAGGATATTGTCTACCTTCCTGCCGATGAGGAGGAGCGTTACGTCATTGCCCAGGCCAACGTGTCCCTGGATAGCAAGGGGCAGTTCCTGTCTGACAAGGTGGAGGCCCGCAAGGGGGAACTGGTGTCCACCGAGCTCGCCGAGCGCGTCGGCTTCATGGACGTCTCTCCCATGCAAATCGTGAGCGTCTCCACTGCGCTCATCCCCTTCCTGGAACACGATGATGCCAACCGCGCCCTCATGGGCTCGAACATGCAGCGGCAGGCGGTTCCCCTTCTCAGGCCGGAGGCCCCGCTGGTGGGCACCGGCATGGAACGCCGCGTTGCCATAGACAGTGGGCAGGTGGTTCTGGCCGACACGGCCGGTGTAGTGACGGCGGTCAGCGGGAAAGAGCTGGTGATTGCTGACTCTGAGGGGAAGGAGCACAGCTATCCCCTCACCAAATTCCTGCGCAGCAACCAGAGCACCTGCATCAACCAACGACCTCTTGTCAAGCTGGGCGACCGCGTTGCCAAGGGCCAGGCCCTTGCAGACGCCTCGTCTACGGACAAGGGCGAGCTTGCGCTCGGCCAGAACGTGCTTGCCGCGTTCATGTCCTGGGAAGGCTACAACTTTGAGGATGCTATCATCCTGAGCGAACAACTTGTCCGCGACGACCGCTTCACCTCTGTGCACATTGAGCGTTTTGAATGTGAGGCCCGCGATACCAAGCTTGGACCGGACGAAATCACCCGCGACATCCCGAACGTGGGTGAGGACGCCCTGCGTGACTTGGACGAGGATGGCCACATCCGCCTGGGCGCAGAGATCGGCCCCGGCGACATCCTGGTGGGCAAGAACACGCCTAAGGG
>JACQUN010000209.1 GCA_016210285.1 Chloroflexota bacterium | reverse complement strand
TCGGGATGCAGGCCCAGTCCCTGAGCCTGGTGGACATCGTGGAGCGGCAGGGCCGCATCCCCTTCGCCGCCCTCCAGCCGCTGGCGCTCGTCCTTTTCTTCATCGCAGGGCTGGCGGAGGTGGGCCGAACCCCCTTCGACATCTACCACGCTGAGTCGGAGGTCATCGGCGGCCCCTTTGTGGAGTACAGTGGCGCCCACTGGGCGGTCTTCTACCTGGCGGAGTATATCAACACCTTCCTCGTGGGGGCGATGACAGCCATCCTCTTCCTGAGCGGGTGGGTAGGGCCTGGGCTGCCACCCCTGGTCTGGTTCCTCCTCAAGACCTACTTTGTGACTCTGGTCATCTTCTGGTTCCGTGGCACCTTCCCCAGGCTCCGCATTGATCAGCTCATGAGTCTTGGCTGGAAGGTCCTGGTGCCCCTCTCGTTTCTGAACCTGGTGGTCACGGGGTTCTATCTCTACTACGGTTGGCCCGGATGGGTCATGACGGTGCTCTCCCTCGCCATGCTCGCAGGGGTGGGTGTGGCGGTCTATCGGCAGGTGCTGGCGCCACAGGTCCGGCCAACGCTGGACCTGGTGCCCGCAAGGGAGGTGCGCAGTGCTCGCCAGTCTTAGAGGGCTGTGGCTGACGCTTCATACCTTTCTGCGCCGGCCTGTGACGGCCCAGTACCCCAAGGAGCACCTGCCGGTGCAGCCCCGCTACATGGGCTTCCCGGCCCTCACCTGGGACGACAAGGTTGGGGAGCCCTACTGCACCGCCTGCATGGTGTGCATCCGCAACTGCCCCACCCAGTGCATGAGCGCCACCATGAAGGACAACCCCCTCCACAAGGAGGGGAAGAGCACCCGACGCAAGATCGTGGAGACCTTTGAGATCAACCTGGGGCGGTGCATCCTCTGCAACATCTGCGTCGAGGTGTGCAACTTTGACGCCATCGCCATGAGCCACGAGCACGAGATCAGCTCCTATGGCCGTTATGACCGAAGGGTGAACCTGGAGCAACTGCTCCATATGGGCAGGCGCTATCAGCAGGAGACAGGGTGGGTGCCTGAAGCAGAGCTCAAGGCCGCTGCCGAGGCGAAAGCGATAGCCGCTGGCAAGCCCGCGGCGCAGAAGGAAGAGGTCACCCCGTGAGCCCCAACCTGCTCGCCTTCGCCGCTCTGGCTGCCATCACGCTGGGGGCTGGTATCGGTGTCGTTGCCTCCCGCAACGTGGTCTACGCAGCCCTCCTGCTCCTGGTCTCCCTTTCGGCTGTTGCCGGCATCTATATCCTGCTGCTGGCGGAGTTCCTGGCCCTGGTGCAGCTCCTCATCTACGGTGGCGCCATCATCATTGTCCTGCTGTTCGCCGTCATGCTCACCCGGGCCCAGGAGTTTGCCCACGTGCGCGACAACCCCCAGTGGCTTCTGGGGCTGGCAGCGGCGCTGGCGGCCTTCGCTGGGCTGGCAGCGGCCATGGTGAGGTTCCGGCCACAGACACAGGCCCTTCAGCCCCCAGGCCTCCAGGCCCTGGGCAACGAGTTGTTCACCACATGGGCCGTCCCCTTTGAGGTGGCCTCCCTGGTGCTGCTGGTGGCTCTGGTAGGGGCTATCATTATCGCCAGGGCCGGGGGAAGGGAGTCATAGGGCCATGTCGCTTCTGGGATACGAGCTGCTGAGCGGAGCGCTGTTCGCCATCGGGTTGTATGGCGTGCTGGCCCGCCGGAACGCTGTGATGATTCTGATGGCCATTGAGCTGATGCTCAACGCCGTGAACATCAACCTTATCGCCTACGCAGCATTCCTGGACCCTGGCCGCCTGGTGGGCCAGGTCATCGCGGTCTTCGTGATCACCCTGGCAGCGGCTGAGGTGGGCCTGGCCCTGGCGATTATCCTGCGTCTGTACCGCAACAAGGCCACCGCCAACGTGGACGAGGTTGACCTGATGAAGTGGTAGAGGGGGGTGCCTCTACCCTGGAAAGGAAGAGGCGAAACAGGACGGATGAGGGGCGGCGGCGCTGTGCGCCGCCGTACTCCTGGATGGGGGAGCAAAAGAAGAGATGCACCTAGCCCCGCTGACCGCGAACATGCCTGGCATGGAGTGGGCCTGGCTCATCCCGGCCCTGAGCGCCATAGCCTTCCTCCTCATTGTCACCTGCGGGCGGTTCCTGCCAAAGCAGGGGGCGTTCCTGGCTATTGGGGCCATCGGGGGCGGGTTCATCATCTTCTGGTTCGTGCTGGCGGACCTTCTCCGCACGGGCCCTGCCGCCTTCAGCATCCCCTGGATTGATGCGGCGCATACCCGCATCACCTGGGGGATGGCCCTGGACCCCCTCTCGGTAGTCATGCTGGGGCTGGTCACCTTCGTGGCCCTGGGCATCCAGGTCTACTCCCTGGAGTACATGAAGCACGAGGCGCGCTTCGGCTGGTACTTCGCCGCCCACGCCCTCTTCGCAGCGGCCATGCTGGCCCTGGTGCTGGCAGACAACTTCCTCTTCCTGTATATCGCCTGGGAGCTGGTGGGGGTGTGCTCGTATCTCCTCATCGGCTTCTGGTACGAGCGGCGCTCCGCCGCGGAGGCGGCCAAGAAGGCCTTTATCACCACCCGCATCGGGGACATCGGGCTGCTAGTAGGCATCCTTCTGCTGTTCCAGCAGACGGGCACCTTCCAGATGTCTGCCATCTTCCAGCAGGCCTCCTCCGGGATGCTCTCCCAGGGGGTGATCATCGCGGCAACCCTCCTCATCTTCATGGGGGCGATGGGCAAGTCGTCCCAGTTCCCCTTGCACGTCTGGCTGCCTGACGCCATGGAAGGCCCCACCCCCGTGAGCGCCCTGATTCACGCAGCCACCATGGTTGCGGCGGGTGTGTACCTGGTGGCGCGGGCCTTCCCGCTTTTCGAGCTGGCGCCGGTGGTGTTGCTCATTGTGGCAGTCATCGGGTTGATGACCACCCTCATGGCTGGAGCGATGGCCCTGGTGATGACCGACCTGAAGCGAGTGCTGGCGTACTCCACCATCAGCCACCTGGGTTTCATGATGCTAGCGCTGGGGGCGGGCAGCGTCACCGCCGCCATCTTTCACCTGATGGTCCACGGCTTCTCCAAGGCCATGCTCTTCCTCTCCGCCGGGAGTCTCGCCCACGGGACCGAGAAGACGGACATCCGGGACATGGGTGGCCTGGCCCGGCGGATGCCGCTGACCGCAGTGGCCTTCACCATCGGGGCGTTGGCCCTGGGCGGCATCCCGCCCCTGAGTGGGTTCTTCAGCAAGGACGAGGTATTGCTTTCTGTGCTGCACGGGCGCGGCCCCATCTTCCTGATTCTGGCGCTGGCCGCCGCCCTGCTGAGCGCCCTGTACATGGCGCGGGTCTGGCTGGTGGTCTTCTTTGGCAAGCTCAAGCCCGAGAACGCCCATGCCCACGAGTCGCCTCCCATCATGATGGTGCCCATCCTCGTGCTGGGGTTCCTGGGGGTGACCGCGGGTCTCCTGGCCCTTGGCTGGACAGCGGACTACAGGGGCTTTGGGACCTTCCTGTACGGCGGGGAGCCGGAGCCATTCCAGTTCAACATCGGC
Organism: Chloroflexota bacterium; assembly: GCA_016210285.1. The sequence goes on along the minus strand of JACQUN010000209.1, from coordinate 9,629 downwards.
CTCGGTGTCCTCTCCGTCGTCATCGCCCTGGGGGCCTTCTACGCGGCGTGGCTCGCCTATCAGCGGGGACGCATCTCCACCGCCCGGCTGATCCAGCGCTTCCCCGCAGTCCACAAGCTGCTGGTGCGCAAGTATTACCTGGATGACTTCTATCAGTGGTGCATAGACCGGGTGGTCCTGGCCTTCGCAGGGCTCATAGCCCTTTTTGATCGGGTCGTGATCAACGACAGGGGAGTCAACGGTACAGGGATGTCGGTTCTCCTCTCGGGGTTGAGGTTGCGGTATCACGTTACCGGGAAGCTCTACAACTACGCCCTCGCCATTGTCCTGGGGGTCATCGGGATGGCCCTCGTCTGGTGGCTGGTCGTGCCCAGGCCATGAGCTCGAGCGTGCCTGGTAAGGGGTGAGGTTAAGCAAACATGGATTGGCTGAACCGGTATGCCCTGATGCTGGTGGTGGCGGTGCCCTTCTTCGGCGCCCTGGCCCTGGCTTTCTTCCCGGGGCACCGGCACAAGGCGATTCACACCTTTGTGCGAGTGTTGGGTGTTTTCGCCCTTGCCCTCTCGGTGTACATCTTCGTGGCCTACGACTACCGGGCCGGGGGCTACCAGTTCGAGGCGCGTTACCCCTGGCTGGCCTCTCTTGGCGTCTCCTACCACCTGGCGATAGACGGCATCACCGCTCCGCTCATTCTCCTCACAGGGATCGTCTTCTTCACCGCCGTCCTGGTCTCCTGGAACATCAAGCACCGGCCCAAGGACTTCTTTCTCCTCCTGTCGCTGCTGGTGAGCGGGGTGTACGGCACGTTTACCTCGCTGGACCTCTTCTTCCTCTTCTTCTTCTACGAGCTGGCGGTGCTGCCCATGTACCTGCTCATAGGGGTGTGGGGCAGCAGCAGCGATTTCAAGACCTTCATCCGGACCAAAGAATACGGTGCGATGAAGCTGGTCCTCTACCTGGTGGCAGGGAGCATCCTGGTGTGGGTGGGGATCCTTGGGCTGTGGGTGGATGGCGGCTCGGTCTCCTTTGACATCCTGGACCTGGAGAAGGTTGCCTTCTCCCACACCTTCCAGCTCGCCTTCTTCCCCCTGTTCATGGTGGGCTTCGGAGTGCTGGCGGGTCTGTGGCCCTTTCACACGTGGTCACCGGACGGACACGTGGCAGCTCCCACGGCGGTGAGCATGCTGCACGCCGGGGTGCTCATGAAGCTGGGCGCCTACGGCATTCTGCGGGTTGGGATGGACCTGCTGCCGGAGGGAGCACGGGCCTGGGCACCGGTCCTCATCGGGCTGGGGACCGTGAACGTCCTCTACGGGGCCATATCGGCCTTGGCGCAGAAGGACCTCAAGTATGTGGTGGGCTACTCGAGCGTCAGCCACATGGGGTATGTGCTGATGGGGCTGGGGACGCTGGACCCCCTGGGGGTGAACGGGGCAGTCCTCCAGATGTTCTCCCACGGCATCATGACCGCCCTCTTCTTCGCCCTGGTGGGCTTCGTGTATGACCGGGCCCACATCCGGGACATGACCATACTTCAGGGGCTCTCCAAGCGGATGGGTGTTACCGGGGCCTTTTTTGCTGTGGCCGGGCTTGCCTCCCTGGGGCTACCTGGGCTCAGCGGCTTCGTTGCCGAGTTTCTGGTCTTCCTTGGGACCTTCAGGACCTACCCTCTCCTGGGTGTCCTGGGGGTGATCGGCGCGGCCATCACCGCCGTGTACATCCTGCGGCTTCTGGCCCGGGTCTTCTTCGGCCCGCTGGGGGAGCAGTGGCAGCATCTGCGGGACGCTAGCCGGCTAGAGGTGGGGGCAACCGCGGTGCTGGTCTTTTTCCTCCTGCTGGTGGGGCTCCTGCCCTGGCCATTCCTGAAGGTTATTGACAGCGGGGTGTTGCCCTTCCTGCAGCGGGTGACAGGCTAGGCATGGCGAGCCCTGCACCTGTTGAAGGGTTGAACTTTGGCGGGGTTGTGCGACGGGGTTGAACCTGCCCTCGCCAAGCATGGTGGGTGAGGAGAGACTACATGCCGGTCAACTTCCATCTCTTCTGGCCTGAGTTTCTGGTGACGGGCCTGGCATTCCTGGTTCTTACCGTGGATTTCCTGCTGCCGGCGGAGCGCAAGAACCTGCTGGCCGGGGTGGCGGTGGTCGGCCTAGCGGCCATTCTGGCCTTCACGCTGTGGTTCCTGTGGGGCGTCGATGAGGCCCTGTACGGCGGCATTTTCTACGTGGATGGCTACGCCCTGTTCTTCAAGGCATTTTTCCTGGTGCTGGGTGGCGTCATCATCCTCTCCTCGGTGGACTTCGTGAAGAAATACCTGACCCACCCGGGCGAGTACTATGGCATCGTCCTGTTCTCGGTGGTGGGGATGATGCTCATGGCAGCCTCGGGGGAGCTGCTGACCGCCTTCATCGCCCTGGAGCTGGAGAGCTTCGCTCTCTACGTCCTGACGGCCTACGCCCGGGAGAACGCAAAGTCCAACGAGGCGGGCCTGAAGTACATCCTCCTGGGAGCCTTCTCCTCGGCCCTGCTGCTGTACGGCATCAGCCTCATCTACGGCACACTGGGGGTGACCCGCTACCAGGATATCAGCCAGGCGCTGACGGGACTTCAGGGGTTCGACCCGCTGCTAGCGGCGGGGCTGATCCTCATCCTGGCAGGGCTGGGGTTCAAGGTAGCGGCGGTGCCCTTCCACATGTGGGCCCCCGACGTGTACGAGGGGGCACCTCTTCCCATTACCGCGTATATTGCAGTGGGGTCGAAGGTCGCTGTTTTCGCCCTGGTATTGCGCCTTTTCGCCCAGGGGTTCCTGCCCGCCATTGACCAGTGGCAGCTCATGGTGGCCATCCTGGCGGCGCTCACCATGACGGTGGGGAACCTGGTGGCCCTGGCTCAAAAGAACATCAAACGGCTGCTCGCCTACTCCAGCATCGGACAGGTCGGCTACCTGCTGGTAGGCGTGGCGGCTCTCTCACCCCTGGCCTCTAATGCTATCATGCTCCATCTGGTAGGCTACGCTGCCACCAACCTGGCGGCGTTCCTGGTCATCATCGCCTTCTACAACTACTCGGCCAAAGAGGAGGTCCCCGACTTCGCGGGTCTGGCGGACCGGGCGCCTTTCCTCGCCATCTCCCTGGCTGCAGCCCTCTTCTCCCTGGCGGGGCTGCCCTTCTTTGCCGGATTCACCACCAAGTTCTACCTGTTCGCCGCAGCGGCCAAGGAGGGGTTCCTGTGGCTGGTGGGTGTGGCGGTGGTGAACAGTCTCATCTCCCTGTACTACTATCTGGTTGTCATAAAACAGATGTATATCCAGCCCGCCACCGACCCCACGCCGGTGCGCGTGCCGGTGCTCGTCAGCAGTGTCCTTGCGGTGCTGGTTCTTGGGGTTTTCCTCATCGGCATCTATCCCGGCCCCCTGGTCAATGCCATCGGCTTTGCCACGCGGGTGGTGCTGCCGTAGCAGACTCTCCGACGGACCTCGCCGTATGCTTGCCCCCGCCTGCCCGGTCCCTCCTTCGGGCCATTCCCAGCGCATCGAAGAATCTTGAGCTACGCTGGCCCTTGCTTTGTTCACGACCCCTGAGGTGTTGCGAGGCGACCCCTTCGCAATGCCCTTGCTGAGGGGGGCTTGCTCAGAGGGAGAAGATTGTACAGTGGTCTGTAGCTGCGGGAATTGTTTTTTCGGTCCGCTTGTGCTATAGTGCCTTACAGTGAAAGGAGGTGAGAGCCGATGTGTAAATCATGTGGGTGCTCAGCATCGGCTTCCGCTCCTAAAGAAGGAGAATCCTAAGAAGTAGGTCCTCTCCTTCAGAGCGCGAAGCCCGGAAACCGACCGAGGGCCCCTGCACAGGGGCCCTCGGCGTTTCTGGAATGGGCTGGCCGGGCAGCACACCCCGGCTCTGTGCAATGGACTTGCAGGGAGGAAGCCCTGGACCTCGGCCAGGGCAGGGCTGCTCGGGGCTTGAAGGGCCTCAATGGGCCAGCCCTAACGTCTTTGCGACTCTGGCAAACCCCTCCATCGCCCCCACCAGCACGCGCTCCTCCACGCAGTAGGAGATGCGGAAGTAGCCTGGCGTGCCGAACCCGCTGCCCGGCACCACCAGCACATTCTGCTTCTGCATCTCCCGCACAAAGGCGACGTCGTCTGACATGGGGCAGCGAGGGAACATGTAGAAAGCCCCCTGGGGCTTCACCATGGAGAACCCCAGCGCTGTCAGGTGCTTGTACAGATAGTCACGCCGCCGCTGGTACCACCCCATGTCCACGCTGGCCCCCTGCAGGGCTCGCACGACGTGCTGCATCAGGGCGGGGGCGTTGACGAATCCCAGGACGCGGTTGCTGAACGTGAGGGCATCCACCAGCTCCCCATGGCCTGGAGAGGATGGATTGACAGCGATGTAGCCGATGCGCTCCCCAGGAAGGGAGAGGTCTTTGGAGTACGAGGTGGCGACGATGCTGGAGAGGTGGTACGGATAGATGGAGGGGTAGGTCAGGCCGTCATACAGAAGCCTGGCGTAGGGCTCATCGCTGACCAGGAAGACCTGCCTGCCGAAGCGGGATTCCGCCCGGGACAGCACCTCTCCCAGTCCTTTCAAAACCTCGGCGGAATAGACGGCTCCCGTCGGGTTGTTCGGTGAGTTCACCAGCACCGCCTTGGTGCGCGGGGTGAGCAAGCGCTCCAGGGCGTTCAGGTCTGGCTGAAAGCTGCCATCGCACGGGGCGATGCGCGGGAGGCCCCCGTGGTTGTCAACATAGAACACGTACTCCGGGAAGTACGGTGCGAAGACAATGACCTCCTCACCAGGGTCCAGGATGGACTTGAAGATGACGTTGAGTGCGCCGCCAGCTCCACAGGTTATGACAACCTCGCTGGCGGTGAAGGCAAGCCCTGTCTCTCGGGATAGCTGGGCGGCCACAGCGGCCCGCGTCTCCGGGTAACCGGCGTTGGGCATGTAGCGATGCATACCGGGCAGGGGGTGCTCCGCCAGGCGCCGCAGCTCCTGCTGGAAGGCGGCGGGCGGCTCCAGGATGGGGTTCCCCAGGGAGAGGTCAAAGACCTTCTCTTCCCCATACTCCCTCTTGAGGGCCAGCCCTATCTCGAACATCTGTCGGATCCAGGACTGCTCTCGCATCTGCCGGGTGACCTTGGAGGAGATCCCCATACATCCACCTCTGTACCTGTCTCGCCTGGGAGCATATCCGCACTGAAAGCAGATGTCCAGTGTCCTTGAGGGGCGCCAGCACAACTGGTAGAATCACCTTTGGGGGAAGGGCCCAATGCAATAGGTAAGATGCGTGCACCAAGAGGGCTGGCTATGCCTCCCGTCGTCTTTCGCCCGCGCACCGACCCCTGGCTTTTCGTGCTCCTCCTTGCAGCGTTGGGAAGTGCTACGGCAGCCACCTTCCTGGACCCTGAATCGCCTCCCGCGGTCCTGGCCCTTATCCTGGCAATAGATGCCCTCGTGCTGTGGGTGCTCGTCGGGAGCCGGTACGTGGTGACCTCCAGCGGCATCACCGTGGTCTTTGGGCCGGTCCGCCTGTCTTTCCCCTTTGAGCGCATTGCGCGCGTGCGCCGGGGCGGCTGGTGGGCGCAGGTCAGCTCCTTCCGAACGCCGCGGCTGCGCCTGGCCTTCTCGCACCGCAACCTGGTCCTGGACCTCCGCACCGGGATGACCAGGGAGCTGGTCATCAGCCCTGCCCAGGAGGCCGACTTCCTGGAGGTCCTGCACGGGCGCGCCCCGCACATCCTGGTGGAAGCAGGGAATGAGGCGCCGCACGCGGACGGCGGCATGAGGGCCTCTGAGCCGTGAGGGGATAGCCCTGGGGGCCGCCCGGCTGCGGCCCCGTCCGAGCTAACTTCTGGTAGCACACACCGTTCTACTGGTAGAACCCTCAGGAGGTGCCTCATGGGCATCCGAAAGTACCTCCCCCTTCCCCTCGTCCTGGTCATCCTGCTCCTCTCCGTAGCTTGCGGGTCGCCTGCCCCCGGGGGCCAGCGGCAGGCTGACTTGTCTGTGGCTGAGGGCCGCGCCGGGGCAGGCGCCGTCGGCGCCCCAGCGCCCCTCCCGGCAGCCCAGTACCCCAAGGGCGCACCGTCGCTTGCTGCCTCTTCCGTCCCTTCCGGTGATGCGCTGCCCGAGACGCGCCTGGTGATCCGCACCATCAACATGACCGCCCTCGTGACCAACGTGGTGGAGGCCATGAACCAGGCGTCCGGCCTTGCCGTGGAGCTGGGTGGGTTTGTCGTCTCCTCCAGCCTCAGCGGGAACTCGCCCAAGCCCCTTGAAGGGCGGGGAGCCCTTCCACCCCCTCCTGGGGGCATCGGAGATGGGCGGGACACCACCGGATTCATCACGATGCGAGTTCCCGCGGCCCGCACCGACGAGGCGCTACAGCGCCTGCGGGGGATGGCGGTGCGGGTGACCAACGAAAACAGCAATGCCCAGGACGTCACCGAGGAGCACGTGGACATCCAGGCTCGGCTGAAGAACCTGGAGGCTGCCGAGGCCCAGTTCCTGGCCATCATGCAGAGGGCCCAGACCGTGGAGGACATCCTGAAGGTGCAGCGGGAGCTGACCAACATCCGGGGCCAGATTGAGCAGGTCAAGGGGCGCATGCAGTACCTGGAGCGCACCTCTTCCACGTCCCTCATCTCTGTGCAGCTCATGCCGGTGGCAAGCCAGCAGCCCCTTGTCCAGCCCGGGTGGAGCGCCCTGGAGACGGCAAAGGACGCGGTGCGGGCCCTCACTCGTGCCCTTCAGAACTTGGCGGACGTTGGCATCCGGCTGCTGGTCTTCAGCCCCATCTGGTTGCCCGTGGGCGTCGTGGCAGGGCTCCTCATCTTCTGGGCCTGGCGGCGCATTGCGCGGGCGCTGGCGGGTCGGGCGTAGGACTCATGGCCCCCTGCCCGGAGGTCGCTCCATGCTGTAGAATGCATCCATCCGGCAGCATGGAGCGGTCACCGTGGCTGTGAAGCTTGGCATAAGCTGGATTCCCGACAACCCGGGCGAGTACCCGAAGCGTATCCGATGGGCAGAGGCGACTGGCTTCACCCTCCTGGGGGTGCCCGATACCCAGGCGTCCCTGTATCGAGACTGCTACGTCTGCCTCACCGTGGCGGCAGTCAATAGCGCCCGTGCACGTATCGGCCCCCTGGTCTCCAACCCTGTCACGCGGCACCCGGCGGTGACCGCATCCGCTGTAGCCAGCGCCGACGAGGTCTCCGGCGGACGCGCCTTCCTGGGCATCGCCACCGGCGACAGCGGGGTGTTCAACCTGGGCCTGCGCCCCGCCTCCCTTCAGGGCATGGCGGACTACATCCAGGTCCTCCGGGGGCTTTGGACTGGAGAAGAGGTCACCCATGAGGGGCACACCATGCGCCTGCGGTGGGCCCATCGCCGTATCCCCATCTACATCGCCGCCGACGGCCCCAGGGCCTTGCGCCTGGCTGGACAGATAGCCGATGGGGTGGTCATCGGGTCCGGAATCTCTCCGGAGGCCATCAGCGGCAGTCTGGCCCACGTGGAGGAGGGCGCCCGCGAAGCGGGCCGGAGTCTGAAGAACATAGACATGTGGTGGATGATTCGCGGCAGCGTGTCGGAAGACCTCCAGGAGGCGCTGGATGCCGTCAAGCCCACGCTGGCCGGGTCGGCCAACCACGTCTTCCGCTCCACCATGGCAGGGAAAGGCGTCCCGCCGGACAAGGCCGAGCCTCTGCTGCTCCTGCAGCAGCGCTACAACGTGCACTACCACAACGACGTCTCCCCGGGCAACCCCAACGCCCGCCTGGTGGACGAGCTGGGCCTGACCGGCTACCTGCTGGGGCGCTTCGGCGTGGTGGGCACGCCGGAGCAGTGTACGACCAGGATCAAGGAGGCTGAGGCAGCAGGAGCCACGCAGCTCATCCTGCGCCCCATGTCCCGGGACATGGGGCGGTTCATGGCCCTGTGGCCCAAGGTGGCGCGGGAGGTGCTGTAGGCAGCGAGTGTATAATGGGTTCTGCTATGGGCACGTTTGTTCATCACGCTGCACGGCCCTGCCGGCTCCGAGACGCTGGAAGCCCCTGTGGACACCGGTGCCATGTTCACAGTTATCCCTGCGCCCGTGCTGGAGCGGCTGGGGGTGAGGTCCTTTGATACAATCCTCGTCCGATTTGCCAGTGGACAAGCCGAGCTAGGCGGGAAAAGGCGTCCCATCCCATGCCTATTCGGTTCGCCTGATTCACCACCCCTTGTTGGCGCGCATACCCTGGAGGCGTTTCTGCTGGCGGTAGACCCAGTGGAGCGACGGCTTGTGCCCCAAGAGGCGCTCTTGATGTAAGCGGGGAGAACAAATGGAATACACGATTGTGATTCGCCAGGCGCCAGATAAGTTCTACATTGGCAGTTGCCCAGTCCTTCCCGAAGCCCGGGCGCAGGGCAAGACCTATGAGGAATGCCTCGCCAACATGAAGGAGGTCATAGAGCTGTGTCTATCGTTCCGAAAGGAAAGAGGTGAGGAGATCCCAAAAGAGGAGCGCCTTGAGCGTGTCACCGTTGCGCTATGACGAAGCTGCCTCCCCTTAGAGTCCGTGAGGTAGTTCGGGCATTCCGAAGACTGGGGTTTGAACAGGTTCGTCAGCAAGGCAGCCACGCTATATTCCATCACCAGGACTGTCGTAGGGCGCCATTACCCATCCATCCAACGGCAGAAGTTAGCCCTTACTTTCTTGCTGATATTCCAAAAGAGATCGGGGTGTCAGAAGACGAATTCCTGACAGCTTTGAAAAGGCGGCGCAATTAACCATGCCTCCTTTCCGCATCGTGTCGGACTTCAGGCCCACGGGCGACGAGCCCCAGGTATAATGGTCATTGATGAGCGCCGGTGGCAGAAGGCTCCGCAATGTAAGGGCCAACGAGGCCATTCGGGCGTTCGAAAAGTTGGGCTACGTGATAGTGCGAGTGAGAGGCAGTCACTACATACTTCGGCATCCGGATAAGGGCCTTCTGGTTATCCCGTTTCATAGGGGAACAGTGAAGGTAGGTGTCCTGCTGGACGCCCTGAAGAAGATGGGGATTACTCCTGAAGAGTTTGAGGCGCTGCGGTAGGAACAATATGGAATACTCTGTAATACTCCATCAGGCTGAGGAAGGGGGCCTTTGGGTGGAAGTCCCAGCTCTTCCAGGGTGCTATTCCCAGGGTGAGAGCGTGGCAGAGGCCCTGGCAAACGTGGAGGAGGCCATCGCTCTCTATTTACAGGTTCTGCGGGAAGAAGGACGGCCTCTGCCCAGAGATGATGAGATTGTTTTCCGAGTCTCTGTGGCACTATAGGTGAAAGCACCATGCCTCCTTTCCGCATCGTGTCAGACTTCAGGCCCACGGGGGACCAACCCCAGGCCATAGACAAGCTGGTGGCGGGCCTCCAGGCCGGCCACCGCTGCCAGACCCTGCTGGGGGTCACCGGCAGCGGCAAGACCTTCACCATGGCCAACGTCATTGAGCGAACGCAGCGCCCGGCCCTAGTCATCTGCCACAACAAGACCCTGGCCGCCCAGCTCGCCACAGAGTTCAAGGAGTTCTTTCCCGAGAACGCCGTGGAGTACTTCGTCAGCTACTACGACTACTACCAGCCCGAGGCCTACGTCCCTCACACGGAC
>JACQUN010000206.1 GCA_016210285.1 Chloroflexota bacterium | reverse complement strand
GTTCTACCCCAGGGGGTTCTGCTCCCACTGCTGGGGCACCGATATCCAGAGGTTGAAGTCCAGCGGCAAGGGGACAGTCTGGACCTTCACCGTCACCCACCAGAACCGCTCCCCCGGCTACGTCGAGGAGGTGCCCTACGTGCTGGCCCTGGTGGAGATGGAGGAGGGGGTCCGCATGTTCACCAACATCGTGGAGTGCGACCCCCGCCAGGTGAAAGTCGGCATGCCAGTGGAGGTGGTGTTCAAGAAGGCCACCGAGGAGGTGACCATCCCCTATTTCCGCCCGAAGAAGTAGGCCCTGCGCGCCAGACGCTCCCCGAATCAGCGCTGGTCGCTTCACACGAAATACCGGCAGAACCCACCTGGTCCAGGGATTGACAGGGCACTGAAAGTATCCATATGATGCGTGGAAAGGCACACCCCTCGCCTGGTGGGCCTTGGCGCAGCGGAAACCCGAAGTCTCTAGGAGGTGACCTGTGGGGAGGCGTACCAGCAGGACCCGTTTCATCAAGTATGTGTCCATAGGGGTCCTTGGCGCGGCCATGCTGCTCCTGGCGGTGTCGTGTCGCGGGGCGGCGCCGACCCCCGCCCCGACAACCGCTCCAGCCCCTAAACCCACCGCTGCCGCACCGGCTCCCGCAGCTCCGGCGGCCCAGGCGACCGCGACGCCAAGACCCGCGGCAGCACCCACCCAGCCGCCGTTCACCCCAACCCTCCCAACTCCTGCTGCAGCCAGGATTGACCGGGGCGGCATCCTGGTCTTCCCCACCAACGAGGCCATCATCAGCTACGATGTCCACTGGGTGGGGACGTACAACAGCGTCCAGCCGGTGAGCCCCATCTATAACGCCCTCCTCACCTTTGACCAGGACAAGCGCCTGGTGGTCGTCCCCGACCTGGCGGAGAAGTGGGAGGTGGACGCGACAGGGACCCAGTACACCTTCACCCTCCGGAAGGGTGTCAAGTTCCACAGCGGGAAGCCTTTCGTGTGTGCCGATGCCGCCGCATCCCTGGATGCCATGGCCGACGCCAAGATTAGCACCCTGGCGGACGTGTTGTTCGCCTACACAGGCTCCCGGTGCCCGGATGACAACACCCTTGTGGTAAAGCTCAAGCAGCGCCAGGCGACCTTCCTAACGGTTATTGCGGCCTCCCGGGCGGTTGTTCAGTCCAAGGAGATGGCGGATGCTGCCCGGGCATCAGGGAACCCGCGAGGGGACCTGCAGAAGCAGAACTCCTTCCTGGATGGGACAGGGCCCTTCCGCTTCAAGTCCCATGTCCCGGGCATCGAGTTCCAGGCCGAGCGAAACCCCAGCTACTGGAAGCCGGACCGCCCGTACCTGGATGGGTACAAGACGGTGGTCTTCGCTGACCTGTCGGCCATCTCCGCGGGCTTCCGCGCCAGGCAGATCTCCACCACAGGTCTGGCCCAGCACCTGGAGCCATCGGTGGCGAACCAGGTCATGAAAAACTACCCCGATGCGGTTCTCCTCACGGCGCCCCGAAACGCCTGGCACAACATCCAGTTCAACCTCCAGCGGGCGCCCTACAATGACGTGCGCGTCCGCAAGGCCATCTGGCTGGCCATTAACCAGTGGGAGACCATCGATGCCGCCATCGAGGGATGGGGAACGCCCGGCGCCTTCATCGGACCCCACCTGCCCTACGCCCTGCCGAAAGAGGAGATGGAGAAGTACCTCTTCTTCCAGAAGGACATGCCCAAGCGAATCGCCGAGGCGAAGAAGCTCATGGCGGAGGCGGGCCTGGGGGGTGGGCTCAAGGACGAACTGCAGGTGCGCTTCGGCATCGCCTACCAGAGGGCGGCGCTCACCGCCCAGCAGGACCTGAAGCAGATAGGCCTTGACTTCGAGGTCACCACCCTGGATACCGTAACGATCGATACCCGCTTCAGGGCAGGCCAGTATTCCCTACGGACTGTTCCCTCCTCCACCACCGTGGACGACCCCGACGGGTACTGGGCGCGGTTCGTCTGCGGTAACCCGGGCAACCTGGTGAAGTACTGCAACCCGAAGTTTGACGAGCTGTTCAACCAGCAGTCCCAGGAGCTGGACATGCAGAAGCGCATCGCCATCAGCCATCAGGTTGAGCGGCTGCTGCTGGAGGACCTGCCTGACCATCGCCCGTACTACTGGTGGCAGGCCACCATGTTCTGGAACAACGTCCAGGGCTGGCGGATGATTCAGGCCGACTGGACCTACAACCACGACCGCCTGGAGACCACCTGGTGCAAGGGCGGAAAGTGCAGGTAGGGGATCAGAGGGCCATGCTGGGCTGAAAGGTCCGGCATAGCCATGTGCACAAGTGAGGCGTTTACCTGAAATGCGCCAGTACATCTTGCGCAGGCTAATACTGGCTATCCCAACCTTCTTTGGCGCCGTCACCCTGGTGTTCCTGGTCATGCGCGTGCTGCCTGGAGACGTGGTGGCGGCCGTCCTGGGCACCCAGATGGAGCAGGAGAGCTCCCATGTCATGATTGAACAGCTACGGGAGAAGCTGGGGCTCAAGGACCCCATTTACGTCCAGTACGGACGCTGGCTATGGGGAGCCGTCCGCTTTGACTTCGGGAAGTCCATCTACACGGGAGAGGTCATCACCTCGGAGCTGAAGCGTCGCTACCCCATTACCATCAACCTGATGGTGATGTCCCTGGTGATAGCCTTCGCCGTTGGCATCCCCTTTGGGATCATCTCGGCGTTGAAGCAGGATACGTGGATTGACTACGCATTGCGCATTATGACCATTGGAGGACTTTCCATCCCTAACTTCTTCATAGGGATCCTGATTATCCTGGCGCTGGTCATCTGGTTCCGCTGGTTGCCGCCTATTGACTACGCACCCTTCTGGAAGGACCCCCTGCTCAATCTCAAGCAGCTCATCCTGCCTGCCCTGGTGACCGGGTTCCGGTTGTCCGCACTGGGGACGCGGATGACCCGCTCCAGCATGCTGGAGGTGATGCGGGAGGACTACATCCGCACGGCCCGGGCCAAGGGGCTGCGGGATGCCGTGGTGGTGTACCGCCATGCGCTCAAGAACGCATTCCTCCCGGTTATCACCCTGGTCGGCCTGGAGATTATCGCCCTCTTTGGCGGCATCGTCATCATGGAGACCCTGTTCCGGATTCCCGGTGTCGGCCGGCTCCTCCTGGACTCCATATTCAACCGGGACTACAACGTGGTACAGGCGCTGGTGTTCATCATTGCCGGGGTCGTGGTGCTGGTGAACATCCTGATTGACCTGCTCTACGCCTGGATTGACCCAAGGATCAAGTATGCGTGAGCGTTCGGCGAAGGGGCTTCGGCATGGCCGGTAGCGCAGGCCGGCTTGTCGCCTCGCTAGAGCCAGCAGGGCGGAGGAGCTGGCTCAAGGTCGGCATCAGGTTCTTCCAGCGGAAACCCCTGGGGGCCATCGGCGCCGTGTCCATGGTCGTGGTCATCCTTCTGGCGATTTTCGCCCCCTTCGCGGCGCGAGACGACCCCAACTACCAGTTCCGCCGGGAGCGCCTCCAGGCGCCGTCGGCGGCCCACTGGTTTGGCACCGACAACCTGGGGCGAGATGTCTACAGCCGCGTGATCTACGGCGCCAGGGTCTCTATGTACGTGGGGGTGCTGGCCACGGCCATTGGGACCGGGTTCGGACTCCTGCTGGGCCTGGGCAGCGCCTACTTCGGTGGGAAGGTGGACACAGGCCTGCAGCGCGTGCTCGACATCATGTTCGCTTTCCCATCCCTGATCCTGGCCATGGCTCTCGTCGTGGCCCTGGGTGGGTCGCTGAACAACGTCGTGGTTGCCATTGCGGTGCCCCTGATCCCTGGCACGACGCGGCTGGTGCGCTCCGCTGGGCTGGCGGTGAAGACCACCCAGTACATGGACGCCGCCGTGGCTATCGGCGCGGGCCCCCGGCGGCTTATCTTCACGCACATGCTGCCCAACTGCCTGGCTCCCTACATCGTCTATGCCACGGCCTACCTGGGGGCGGCCATCCTCATCGAGGCATCCCTGAGCTTCCTGGGCCTGGGGGTCAGGCCGCCTGCCCCTTCGTGGGGCAGGGACCTCTCGGGTGAGGCCATCCGCTTCTTCGAGATGGCCCCCTGGATGGCCATTTTCCCTGGAATAGCCATCAGCATGGCGGTCTTCGGCTTCAACCTCTTCGGGGATGCCCTGAGAGATGTCCTGGACCCGAAGCTGCGCGGCCGGTAAGAGCCACCCCGAGACCAGCAGGGGGGAACGCAACTGGTCAATACACTCCCCTATCGCATCTGCTTCCACGGGGGCTTCTGTTTCTCCGGCAAGGGCCGAGTGGGGTGCTCCTGCGGCGTGAGGCACCCACTGCCGTTCTCCCTAGCCCCGTTGGATAGAGGATCGCGTTCGCGTGGCACCGACCAGAGCGCAATCCGCAAGGCATCGCAACCCGCGGAGCACCAGCAGCCTGCGTGGCCAGGGGTCGGCCCCGTCCGGAGCTGCGGTGGGAAACCGTGCGGCCACCTACCGGTTCGGGCTATCGCATGCGGGCCACGGCAATGGCCGCCCCGATGATGAGGGCGATGATGACGTAGAGGCTGCCGAGGAATGAGCCCGGGGTGAGCAGCTCCAGGAGCAGGTAGCTCAGCAAGAATCCTGCGACAGCGATGAGCTGCAGCGGCATACCCCGTTTCCGGTTGGTGGCAAGGCTTACGGCCTCTCCCACCAGGTAGGCCGAGGCCACAAGCCCCAGAACGGGGAGCCAGCCCGCCAGCGGCCAGGGGACCAGCCCCAGGGAGAGCAGAAGCGCCATTCCCACCCCCAGGGCAGCGCCGGCTCCCAGGCCTGCTGCCCCGCCGCGCAGGACGATGAGGGGGGGAAGGGTGTAGGTGGGAAGGCGGCGGAGATGGGCGCACTCCTTACAGCGGGCTCCCACGGGGGTGGGGACCATGCACTTCCCACAGATGGGTCTGTCGCACTTGCCGCACCGCAAGACCGTGTCGATGCGGGGGTGGTTGATACACTGCACGGAGAAACTCCCTACGGCCCCTGGCCGGCCTTGGGCTTGCGGAACATCCATGCGTCCCGGTCCGGGATGTCCCGGTCATAGGCCAGCCGGTAGAAGAGCACCCTGGGCCAGGGCTCCCCGGCGGGCGGCCTCCGCCAGTTGGCGGTGAGGCGTTTCATGGCCAGCAGGGCCACGAGCGCGCCCGCGAAGGCGATGGCGGTGGTCCCTTCCCGTAGCAGGTAGGCCCACAGTGGGATCAGCAGCACCCCCAGGCCGACCCACAGCGCGGAGCTTCTGGTGATGGCCCAGCCCCCGCCTCCCACCAGCGCCGCGCCCAGGACCTCCCAGGGGAGGGAGGGGAGGGGAAGGGCGATGAGCACCCCTCCCGCCGTGGCGATGCCACGCCCCCCGCTGAAGCCGATGTATGGGGACCAGTTGTGACCTGCAACGGCAGCTAGCCCCACCCCCGCCTGAACCGGCGGGCTGAAGCCCAGCGCCTTGACGGCCAGCACCGGCACTATCCCTTTTACCACACAGTCAAAGGCACCCAGGAGTAGCCCTACCCTGACGCCCAGGTGTGCCGCCACGTTGGCTGCCCCCACGTTGCCAGACCCGTACTGCCGGATGTCAATCCCCCGCAGGTAGCGGGCCGCAAGGTATGCCGTGGGGATCGCACCCCAGAGATAGGTCAGGAGAATGGCAAGCGCTGCCACCATCACCTGCTCCGAGCTGTTCTGGAGGAGTCAAAGGGGATGCACTTCCCTGAGAAGCCCGACGGAGAGGGAAACAGGGGCATGAGTGGCACTCTAGCGGGCCCGCGCAGTGCGGCCGCGAGCGGATGCCAGCTCCTGCAGGCGCTTGGCCGCCTCCAGCGGCGGGCCGAAGGAGCCGGGCTCCAGCTCCCCGGGTGTCCCCAGGGCGTGGTAGTCGCTGCCGCCGCAGGGAACCAGGTCCAGGCGAAGGGACAACGCGCGGAGGGTTCGCACCTGCCCCGGCGTGTACTGGGCGTAGAAAACCTCCAGGCCTACCAGCCCCTGGCCCTTCAGGGACACGAGAAGCGCCTCCAGCCCTTCGATGTCGGCTGGGTGGGCCACCACGGGCAGTCCCCCGTAGCGGATCAGCAACCCGACCGCATCTGCGGGCGTCAGTTTGTCCCGCTCCACGTAGGCGGGACCGTTGCGGCCGATGTAGCGGGCGAAGGCCTCCTGGGGAAAGGTGATGTAGCCCTGCTCCACCATGGCCTGGGCGATGTGGGGCCGGCCGATGGCCCCGCCCTTGGACAGGGCTACCACCCGCTCCCAGGAGATGTGGACCCCCAGCCCCGCCAGCTTTTCCACCATCTGCCGTGCCCGGAGCTCCCTTCCCTCACGAAAGCGCTCCAGCGTGGCTTGGAGCTCGGGGTTGGTGTGGTCCAGGAAGTAGCCCAGGAGATGGACCTCGCCGCGGGGAACATCCGTGGAGAGCTCGATTCCGGGGATCAGAGTGAGCTGAGGATGGGTTGCAGCCTCCTCCTGAGCCTCTCGGATGCCTTCCGTGGAGTCGTGGTCCGTGACGGCGATGACCCTGAGCCCGCGCTTTGCGACCAGTTGAATCAACTGGCGTGGCGTGAGGCGTCCGTCGGAGGCGGTGGTGTGCAGGTGCAGGTCCACGAGGGCACCCACGGCTAGGCCACCTCTCGGTCCAGCCGGGTTATGCTGAGGGCCCTCCCGGTGGATTCGTCCACCTCGAGCAAAACGGAGTTGAAGCTGACCGGCCCCCCAGGCACCGAGAGGCGGCGGGGGGTCTGGGTCAGAAAGCGCCCCAGCACATCCTGGGGGTCATTCCCTATGATGGAGTTCTTGGGGCCAACCATGCCCACATCAGTGACGAAGGCAGTCCCTCGTGGAAGGATGGCAGCGTCAGCCGTGGGCACGTGGGTGTGGGTGCCCACCACTGCGCTGACCCGCCCGTCCAGGTACCATCCCATGGCCTGTTTCTCCGAGGTGGCCTCAGCGTGGAAGTCCACCACCACCACCTTCGTCCTCTCCGCCAGTTCCCCCAGGAGGCGGTCCATGCTGCGGAAGGGGCAGTCCAGGGCAGTCATGAACACCCGGCCCATGAGGTTGACCACCAGGGTTTCGCCCGCCTTGATGTAGCCACGGCCCGGCACCCCAGGGGGGTAGTTCAGGGGGCGCAGCAGGGGCAACTCCTCACCCAGGTAGGGGATGATCTCCTTCTGGTCCCACACATGGTTGCCGGAGGTGATGACGTCCACCCCACTGCGCAGCAGCTCCTGGGCGGTCTCCAGGGTGATGCCAAAGCCTCCAGCAAGGTTCTCTCCGTTGGCGATGACCAGGTCCAGCTTGTGCTCGGCGCGCAGGGATGGGACGAGGGCCTGGATGGCTCGGCGCCCTGGCCTGCCCACGGCATCGCCAATCATGAGAATCCGCAAGGTCTGCTCCTCCCCGCCTGGCCTGGCGACGCCCAAACCCTGATGGGGCGGCGGCAAGCACCGCCGCCCCATCAGGGTCAACGCTTCCTGGGTCTCGGAGTCATGGCCCAGCCCGCCGGTCGCTAGCGGGCGAACTCTACAGAGCGGGTCTCCCGTATGACGACCACTTTGATCTGGCCCGGGTATACCAGGTTCTCCTGGATCTTCTTGCAGATGTCCCGCGCCAACTGGGCGGCGGTCGCGTCGTCGATCTGATCGGGCTTGACCATGATGCGGATTTCTCGACCTGCCTGGATGGCGTAGCTCTTCTCGATACCGGGGAAGCTGTTGGCGACGGCTTCCAGCGCCTCCAGGCGCTTCACGTAGTACTCCAGCGTGTCCTTGCGGGACCCAGGCCTCGCTGCGCTGATGGCGTCAGCAGCCACCACCAGGAAGGCCTCCACCGAGCCTATCTCCTCATCGTGGTGCTCCATGATGGCTCGCTGCACATTCTGGGGGATGCCGTACTTGGCGGCGACGTCCGCCCCGATCTCCGCGTGGGTGCCCTCCACTTCGTGGGTAAGGGCCTTGCCGATGTCATGGAGCAGCCCTGCCATCTTGGCGACCTCCATGTTGGCTCCGCACTCGGCGGCCATCATGCTTGCCAGGAGCGACACCTCCACGGAGTGCTTGAGGACGTTGCCCCCGTAGCTGTAGCGGTACTTGAGGCGCCCCAGGAGCTTGACCATCTCCGGGTTCAGGCCACGGACCCCTGCGTCGAAGACCGCCTGCTGGCCGGCTTCCAGGATGGTCTGATCCACCTCCTGGCGGGCCTTCTCCACCGTCTCCTCAACCCGCGCCGGGTGGATACGCCCATCGAGGATGAGCTTCTGCAGGGCGAGGCGCGCCACCTCGCGGCGCACCGGGTCAAAGCAGGAGATGGTGACAGCCTCGGGGGTATCGTCAATGATAAGGTCCACGCCGGTGGCCTGTTCGATGGCCCGAATGTTGCGTCCTTCGCGGCCGATGAGACGGCCTTTCATCTCATCGTTGGGCAGTGGGACGGCGGTGACGGTACTCTCAGAAACAACGTCCACGGCGAGGCGTTGAATAGCCAGGGAGACGATCTTGCGGGCCTTCTGGTCGGCCTCCTCTTTCGTGCGCTGCTCCAACTCACGGTAGCGCAGGGCCAACTCGTGCTGCATGTCCGCTTCGGCCTTGCGCAGAATGAGTTCGCGCGCTTCGGTGGCGGTGATGCCCGCAATCGCCTCCAGCTCCTTCTGCCCCTTGACCTTCAGCTCCTCCAACTGGGCTTGAAGGGCCTCCAGCTCCTTCTCCTTGGCGGGAATAGCCCGCTCTCGCCGTTCCAGGGACTCGCTGCGATGTTCCAGGGACTCTTCACGGTGCGCCAGACGGCGCTCTGTCCGCTGGAGCTCTGCGCGGCGCTCCCGGAGGTCCACTTCCGCAGCAGCCCGGGCCTTGAGTGCCTCTTCCTTGACCTCCAGCAGGAGGGCTTTCTTTTTCTCCTCGGCCTCCTCAAGGACTTGGGCAGCCTGAGCTCTTACCTTGGCCAACCCTTTGCCGATGGCGCTGCTTCTGAGAAAGTAACCAGCCGCCCCTCCCACGCCCAGAGCCGCAAGGACGGCAAGGACGATAATGACGACGATGGGCAAGGGATCCACCTTCCTTTCCGTCCATGCTTCTTAACGTGCACGCCCTGAACTGGGGGGCGTTCAATCTATGATATCCGCCCGTAGCAGAGGTGTCAAGCGGAACCTGCGCTGGGCCCAGGGTCTTTTAGTTGTCACCCTGAACCCTTCGGCAACTCAGGGTAAACTCCGCGAAGGGTCTCCCTCTTCCATGAGGTTCTTCGGTCGCGCAGTTTACCCTGAGTGAAACGAACGGGCTCCCTCAAGAACGACAGCGGCGACACTGCCAGCAGAACTAAAAGACCCTGGGCGCTGGGCCCGTTGCAGCACGCTGGACTGGATGCCCCCGCCCTCTGTGGGGTTGAGCTGCGCTCTGGTCTCGTGAGCGGTTGCCTCTGGCGCCTTGCCATTCCTTGGGGTATCATAGCCGAAGCCTCATGGCTGCGCAGCCTGGAATACACGGAAGGGGGTGAGCACGATGCAGAGGGAGCCCCTTCAGATCGGGATTCTGCTTCCGACCCGGGGTGTCCTGTTTCAGGAGGGAGGCCAGGTGGATGCTGAGCCGGTCCTGACGATGGCGGAGGCTGCGGAAGCCCTGGGCTGCGCCTCGGTGTGGGTAGGAGACAGCCTGACCTCGCGGCCCCGCCTGGAACCCATCGTCACCCTGGCGGCGGTGGCTGCGCGGACCCGCCGTGTCCGCCTGGGCACAGCGATCCTGCTGGCCGCCCTGCGCCACCCGGTGCTCCTGGCGCACGCCGTCGCCACCCTGGATGTGCTGTCCCGAGGGCGAACGGTCCTTGCCCTGGGCGTGGGTGGCGCCGCCAGCGAGTCCCTCCAGCGGGAGTGGCTTACCGTCGGGGTGCTGCCCCAGCAGCGGGTGCGCCGCCTGGAGGAGGGGGTGGCGGTGATGCGGAGGCTCTGGGCAGGGAGTTCAGCCTCTTTTCAGGGGAGGCATTTTCAGCTCCAGGAGGTGACCCTGGAGCCACGCCCGTGGCAGAGGCCGGGCGTCCCCCTCTGGTTTGCATGCCACCTGCGCTCCGGGTCTGAGGCCCAGTACCGCCGCGCCGGCATTCTGGGCGACGGCGTCATGTCTATTCGTGAGGGGCCTGAGGAGTACGCCCAGGTGCTGGAAAAGGTGCGGGTGTACGCGCGCGGTGCGGGGCGGGACCCTGCGGCTCTGGAGACCGCGTTCTATCTGACGGTGAACCTCGGGCTAGACGAAGGGAAGGCGAGGGAGGAGGCCCTGGAGTTCCTCCGGCGCTACTACGGGGTTGGGCGCCCCGAGCCTGGGATGGTCTTCGGGAGGCCAGAGGCCGTGGTCTCCCTGATCCAGCGGTACGCCCAGGCGGGGGCGAGACACGTCATTGTACGGTTTGCGTCCTTCGAGGGGATGAAGCAACTGGAGACCTTTGGCCGTGAGGTCTTGCCTGCGCTCGCCCGATGAAGCAAACGGGCCTGCACGGCGGGGATCGGTTCTCGTCTGGGGCCTCCCGGCCTCTGTTGCCCTGCCTGGCGCGTCGTGATAGTATCCAGTATCTGCACACCAGTATCAGCGTCGGGGGAAGAAGGTAGTCGAATGGATCAACACGCAGGTCATGCCGCGCTTTCGGCAGAGCCCAGAGCGCGAGTCCCCCGCCTTCGCACCTTCACTTCCCTCAGGCATCGCAACTACCGCTTCCTGTGGGGGAGCACCCTCTTCACCAGCGCTGGCAACTGGCTCCAGCAGGTGACGCTGGGCTGGCTTGTCTACGACATGACGGGAAACGCTTTCCTGGTGGGGGCCCTCCAGGGGGCGCGGGCAGTCCCCTTTCTCGTGGCGGGGCCCATCGGCGGCGTCCTCAGCGACCGGATGGACCGCCGGAAGCTGCTCATCGTGAATCAGGTCTTCCTCGGGCTGCTGGCCGTGGGCTTCGCCATGCTGGTAAGCTCGGGCCGGGCCCAGGTGTGGCACCTGTTTGCCTTCACGATTCTTAGCGGTGCCGGGTGGGCATTGAACAACCCATTGCGCCAGGCGCTGGTGCCCAACACCGTCCCCCGCGAGGACCTGATGAACGCCATTGCCCTGAACTCGGTGGCCTTCAATGTCAACCGGGTCACTGGGCCGGCGGTGGGGGGTCTTCTCATCGCCTTCTTCGGGCCGGGGACCAACTTCTTTATCCAGGCGGCATGCTATGCTGGGGTGGCGCTGATGGTCTTCCCCATCCGCCTTCCGTACCAGAACCTGGCTGCGGGCCGCCGCGCTTCCGCCGTCTCGGACCTTGTGGAGGGGCTTCGCTACGTTGTCAAGGAGCAAACTACCCTGGCGTTGATCCTCGTCGCCATGATCCCATCCCTGTTCATGATGCCCTTTACGAGTGGCCTGATGCCGGTCTTTGCCAAAGACGTGCTCAAGGTGGGACCGGAGGGGCTGGGCCTCCTCCTGTCGGTGTTTGGGGTTGGCGCCCTTGTGGGCACCATGACCCTGGCCTCCCTGGGCAATGTGAGCAGAAAGGGGTTGCTCGTGCTGGGCACGGCCATCTTCGCGGGCGTGGCGGTGATGGCCTTCTCCCGCGCCACCTCTATGGCCTTCGCCTTGCCCTTCATTGCCGCGGCGGGTGCGGCACACATGCTCTACAACGCTCTCAACAACACCATCATCCAGAGCATCACTCCGGACGCGCTGCGTGGGCGGGTGATGAGCATCTATATGCTTGACCACGGGCTGGTCCCGTTGGGCAGCTTCCTGGCGGGTAGCCTCGCCCACTTCTATGGCAGCCCCCTGGCGATCCTCGCGGGCGGTGCCTCGAGCGCAAGCCTCATCCTCCTGGTCGGCCTCAGGTTCAAGGCGGTCCGCTCGATCACCTAGTGTCCTGAGTCAGAAGAAACATGTATATTCCCAGCCGCCCTTCGACAAGCTCAGGGCGAGCGGATTAGGGTTCT
>JACQUN010000213.1 GCA_016210285.1 Chloroflexota bacterium | reverse complement strand
TGGAGGCCTAGTTGAATCCTGCCCAGACCAGCCCGGAGTAGAACGGCACGACGCCCAGATACACGACGTTCCCGGAGGCGATCCACAGCAGCGGCACCAGCCCGATGAGGCCTCCCGCCGGCAGCAGGATCTTGCGGTTGCCCGCCCGGTCGGCCGCTGCGCCCCAGTGGGTCACCGCCCACATGGCTGCCAGGATGGAGACCATCTCCAGGCCCGTGAAGGTCAGGTAGTCCAGCTTCAGCTCCCGCAGCATGTAGGGGACAAAGAAAGGCCCAGCCAGGCTTACCACGAAGTTCAGAGAAAACAAATAGAGGATCATCCTCCCCAGGTTTGTCCTGGGGAGCTGGCGGAGGAAGGCCACTGGGCCCAGCCGCTCCTCGTCTCTGGGGCTGTGGGGAAGCTCCAGGAGGGTGGTCAGGAGCGCCAGGGAGACCATGCGGAAACCCCAGGCCAGGCCGAAGACCAGAGCGAAGCCCAGAATGCCCCGGTCGCGAAGGAGAAACAGCAGTCCTCCCGCAAGAAGGAATGCCGCCATATTCGCCAGGGTGGACCAGCGGCTGCGCAGGCCGAAGTAGCGGCCCCGCATCCGGTCGGGGACGACCTCCCCCATAATGCCCCCCCACGCCGGGTTGGTCAGGCCCCCGCAGGCGGTGTACAGGGCGTAGAAAACGACGAGCAGGAGGGGGGCGTGGGCCGGCGACAGGTATCCCACACTCAGGATGGGCAGCCACATGAAGCCGCTCAGTGCGGCAAAGAGGAGAACGACCCGCTTGCGGCTTCCCAGAAGGGCTGCCATGCGCGCCGAGGTGGACTGGGCCAGGGCTCCCAGGAAGCTGGGGAGCGATGTGAGGAGGGCCAGTTGGGAGTTGGATGCGCCCAGGGCGACGGCGTAGGCAGGGGCGAAGTGCTCCCCGGCGCCTTGGACGGCGCCATAGGCCATGCCCTCAAGGGTGGAGTATCGGAGCGCACGCCCAATGCGCTTGACGACCCTGTGGTTCAGCATCAGCGCCTATTATATCCCCAGTGGCCCGCTCGCCCCTAGCGTGAGCAGCTTCCCGAGCAGGGCTATCCTGGTTGCCCCGTTGTAAATACATTGCAGAGTGAAGCGAAGGGTGACACATGCTTGGCCCGATACCTTGCCTCCAAGGCTGAGGCCCCCTGGACAACAGCTTCGCGGTGTGCTAGGATAAACGCTGCACTGGAGACAGCGGGTGGGTTCTGCCCTCAAAGAGCGATCGCCCGCCGAGGTGGCGTGGCACAGCGAGCTGAGCAGCAAACGCCTCGCTTCTCCCGTGCGAGGCGTTTTTCTTCGTCCCTGCTGGGAAACTGACCGGCCGGGGAAATCTGCGGAAAGGGTTGGCCATGCCTTCGCAGCGGAATATCGAGGCGGTCGAGGGCCTTCGGCAGAAGCTCTCCCGGTGCACCGTGGTCATCGCCACGGGGTTCGCCGGGATGACCGTGGCGACGATGACCGAGATGCGCCGGAAGCTGAGGGAGAAGGGCCTGGAGTACCAGGTCGTGAAGAACACCCTTACCCACATCGCTGCCCGGGAAGCGGGCAAGGCTGCGCTGAAGGACATCATGGAGGGCCAGACCGGGCTGGTGTTCGGCTATGCCGACCCCGTCGAGGTCGCAAAAGCGGTGCAGGAGTATGTGCGCACTACCCGCTCCCCGTTGGTGGTGCGGGGAGGTGTGATGGATGGGAGGGGGCTCACCGCCGCAGAGGTGGCTGCCCTGGCCAGCTTGCCCCCTCGCCCAGAGCTCATGGCCAGGCTGGCGGGGCAACTGAAGGGCTCCCTGGCGGCACTGGTATTCTCGCTGAACAGCCCAATGCGGGGGCTGGTCACCGTGCTCCAGCGGAGTGTGGAGAAGGCGCAGGGCACCGCTGCCCCTTCAGACCAGGCCGCAACAGGTGTATGAAGCTTCTCTCGGAAGGGTAGAGAGGGACCCCATTCCCAAGAGCGATTGTGAAGAGGAGGAAGCCGTGGCAGCAACAAAAGAGGAGATCCTGGAAGGAATCTTGACGCTACCGGCCCTGGACGTGGCGTGGTTGGTCAAGGAGCTGGAAGGCCGCTTTGGGGTCAGCGCTGCTCCCATGGCCGCGGTCCCGACCAGTGCCGTGCCTGCGGGTGCGCCGGTAGCCGCCACCGCAGCCGCCGAGGAGGAGAAGACCGAGTTCACGGTCGTTCTCAAGGAGA
Source organism: Chloroflexota bacterium (assembly GCA_016210285.1). The sequence continues at coordinate 38,822 of JACQUN010000213.1, read as the reverse complement.
TCGGGCCCAACAAGATCAACGTGATCAAGGCAGTACGAGAGGTAACAACCCTGGGCCTGAAGGAAGCCAAGGACCTGGTGGAGGCTGCTCCCAAGTCAGTGAAGGAGAACGTCCCCAAAGAGGAGGCCCAGAAGATCCGAGAGAAGCTGGAGGGTGCTGGCGCAAAGGTCAGCGTCGAGTAGCCGGCACCGCAGGTTCCCTGAGGAGAGATGCCTCTGGCTCCTCACCTCGCAGCGTCTGGGGACGTTGGCTGCCGCGCAGCAAGAGCGGCGTCGGGCCGGGCAGGAAGCATTGTGCATCTTGGGCGCTGCCGCGGGCGCACCGCAGGGCGATGTGTTCCATTCTGGCTGAATAGCCTGAAACCGACGGAAAATCCCCTTGACATACGCGCACAAGCGTGATATATTCGCTGTGCTCATACGAGCACAGATGGATACGCAAGAAGCGTCGCATAACTTAGGGAAGCATAGGGAGGAAGACCGCCCCTCTTGAAGGTGGCGGTTTGTTTTTTGCCTGTTTCCCGGCGGGTGAAGCTGCAAGAGCAGGGCACAGGCTGCAACACAATCGCAGGTTGCTAAAGAGAAGTGACTCAGGGGCCGTAAAGCATTTGTCCCACTCACGGAGGAAAGGAGGTGAGTAGAATGGAGAAGAAGGGCGGCAAGCCATCTCAGCCTTCCAAGCCCGGCCCCAAGAAGTAAGCACCACCATCACCTGACTACCCAGAGGTAGATGACCGAGGGCCCCCCCGAGCCCGGGGGGGCCCTCCTCTACTCTCTGGGGGTAGGTTTACGCGTAGGCCTCTGTCCTCAAGGAGCCCGTGCGCGTGGGGGAACCCGGCCACCCACTCTCTACTCCTTCTTGCCTCCCTCTTGCTTGACGCGGATGTTCACCGCCTTGGGCTTCGCCCCCTCGGCTTGGGCACGCTGATGGTCAGGACCCCATGCTCGAAGGAGGCCTCTGCCCTATCCGTGTTCAGCCCCCCTGGCAGCATCACCGTCCGGGAGAAGGCGCCGTAGCGCCGCTCCTGCACGTGGTACTCCCCCTCGCGTCGCTTCTCCTCGACCCTGCTCTCTCCCTTGATGGTAAGGGTGTTGCCGCTTGTGTGCCTCCTCCTCTGGTCTTTGTCGCGCTCGGTTTCCTCTTACAGATATGTAGGCAACCTGTAGCGAGACTGTCAATTTTGTTCCGGAAACTATCGAAGGAATATTGACATGATGCGTATCATTGTTTATACTTGGACAGCGTAGAGGAGCACAAGCATGGCCAGGGATTACTACGAGGTTCTGGGCGTATCCAAGGGCGCCTCTGACAAGGACGTCCGGGCTGCCTACCGCCGTATGGCGCGCAGGTATCACCCCGACGTGAACCCTGGGGACGCCAGAGCTGAGGGCAGGTTCAAAGAGGTCAACGAGGCCTACGAGGTTCTATCAGACCTGGAGAAGCGGCGCCTGTACGACCGCTTCGGGGCCAACTGGAAGTACGCCCAGCAGGCGGGTGGCGCACCCCCAGGCACCGGGGCAGAGGGCCCCTTCGTCTGGCGGACGGAGGAGGGCCCAGGGGGGTTCGATGACCTCATTGGCGAGGCCGAGATTGGAGACCTTTTCGACCGTTTTTTTGGCGGTCGGGGCGGCTCCGGCCGCACCGCCACCCGCACCCGCCGCGCCCCGCCGGTGGCCGAGCAGCAGGTCGAGGTCTCCCTGGAGGAGGCGTACATCGGGACCACGCGCCTGTTGCAGATGCCAAGGGTGGGGCCGTGCCCCGCCTGTGCAGGCGCCGGCCGCAGTGGGGCCACTCCCTGCCCTGCGTGCCTCGGCAGGGGCGTCGTCGCCCGACCCGCGCGCCTGGAGGTCGCCATCCCCCCGGGGGTGGATACCGGGTCCAAGGTCAGGATAACCCCTGGGGAGCAGGAGGTGGTGCTGCACATCTCGGTGCAGCCTCACGCACGCTTCCAGCGCCGCGGCAGCGACCTCTACACGGAGGCCCCCGTGGCCCTGTATGACGCGATGCTGGGCGGCGAGGTCATCGTCCCAACCCTCAAGGGCCAGGTGGCCCTGAACATGCCGCCTGAGACCCAGAACGGGCGGGTCTTTCGCCTGGCCGGCCAGGGCATGCCTCACCTGGGGAACCCCGCGGTGAAGGGGGACCTCTACGTCACGGTGAAGGTGTCCCTGCCCACCGGCCTTACCCAGCAGGAGCGGGAGCTGCTCCGCCGCCTCAAGGGGATGCGCAACGAGAGGCGCTAGGCAGTGCTCGCTACTGCAAGGTGAGAAGTATGGCAGTTGAACGGCCAGAGCTGGATGACCCCTGCTACGTCATCAGCGTCGCCGCCCGGATGGTGGGGCTGCGTGCCCAGACCCTTCGCTACTTCGAGCGGGTGGGGCTGCTGGAGCCTTCCCGCTCCCAGGGCAACCTGCGCCTCTACTCCCCCAGGGACGTGGAGCGCATCCGGCGCATCAAGACCCTGATGAACGACATGGGCATCAACCTGGCGGGGGTGGAGGTCATCCTGAAGCTCATGGACCATATCGGCGAGCTGGAGGGGAGGCTGCGCAGCCTGGAGGGGGAGCTGCAGATATATCGTGACCGGATGCCGCCTGCACCTGCACAGGCAGAAGCATGATGCCCCCGCCATTAGGCGGGGGTGCAGAAACCGTTTTGGGATGACTTCAAGGAGTAGGAACATGTTGCGTCCTGAAAACTTCACCGAGCAGGCCCAGGAGGCCATCGCCAACTCCCAGGAGCTGGTGCGGCGCTACCGCCACGCCCAGTGGGACCTGGAGCACCTCCTCCTGGCCCTGCTGGAGCAGGAGGACGGCGTCCCCGCCCAGGTCCTGAAGGAGATGGAGGTGGATGTTGGCGCAGTGAAAGACCGCGTGGCCCAGGACCTGGAGCAGGCCCCGCGGCTCCAGTATCAGCCGACGCAGATCTACGCTACGCCCCGGGTGGAGCGCCTCATGGGTAGCGCCAAGGCCGAGTCCGACCGCCTCAAGGACGAGTTTGTTGGCACGGAGCACCTCTTCATCGCCATCACCCTGGAGCGGACGGGGGAGTCGGCCCAGGTCCTTCGCGAGTTCGGCGTGGACACGGAGAAGGTCTATCGCGCCCTGGCCAGGGTCCGGGGATCCCAGCGGGTCACCGACGCCAGGGCCGAGAGCCGCTACCGCGCCCTGGAGAAGTACAGCGTGGACATGACCGCCCTGGCCCGCCAGGGCAAGCTGGACCCCGTGGTGGGCCGCGACGAGGAGATTCGGCGCGTCATCCAGACCCTGGTGCGCCGCACCAAGAACAACCCGGTGCTGCTGGGCGAAGCGGGCGTGGGCAAGACCGCGGTGGCCGAGGGGCTGGCCCAGCGCATCGTCGCCGGGGACGTCCCCGACCTGCTGAAGGACCGCCGCGTGCTGCGCCTGGACATGGGCTCCCTGGTGGCCGGCTCCAAGTTCCGCGGGGAGTTCGAGGAGCGGCTGAAGGCGGTGCTGGACGAGGTCAAGGCAGGCCAGGGGGAGATCATCCTGTTCATTGACGAGCTGCACACCGTCGTCGGCGCTGGCGCCGCCGAGGGGGCCATTGACGCCTCCAACATGATGAAGCCAGCCCTGGCCCGGGGCGAGATTCAGGTCCTGGGGGCCACCACGCCCGACGACTACCGCAAGTACGTTGAGAAGGACGCCGCCCTGGAGCGCCGCTTCCACCCCATCTGGGTGGACGAGCCTTCGGTGGAGGTGGCCATCGAGATGCTGAAGGCCCTCCGGCCCCGGTACGAGGCCCACCACAAGGTGAAGATTGACGACTCGGCCCTGGTTTCGGCGGCCCGCCTCAGCAAGCGCTACATCACCGGGCGGCACCTGCCGGACAAGGCTGTGGACCTGATAGACGAGGCCGCCGCCAAGCTGCGCCTGGATATGTTCAGCATGCCCGCTGACGTGAAGGAGACGGAGCGCCGTATCCAGGACCTCCAGAACCAGGAGGAGGCCTTCGCGCAGCGGGCCGACTACGAGAAGGCTGCCCAGACCCGCGCGGAGCGCGTGCGCCTGGAGGCGGAGTTCACCAGCAGGCGGGACGCCTGGCTCCGGGAGCAGAAGCTGGACGCCCTCGTGGATGACAAGGACATCGCAGAGCTGGTAGCCAAGTGGACGGGTGTCCCGGTGAGCCGCCTGCTGGAGACCGAGGCGGACAAGCTGCTGCACATGGAGGAGCGGCTGCACCAGCGCATCATCGGGCAGGAGGAGGCGGTCCACGCCGTGGCCGAGGCCGTCCGGCGCGCCCGGGCGGGCCTCAAGGACCCCAGGCGTCCCATCGGAAGCTTCATCTTCCTGGGGCCCACGGGTGTCGGCAAGCCGGAGCTGGCCAGGGCCCTGGCCGCCTTCCTCTTCGACGATGAGGACGCCATGGTGCGGGTGGACATGTCTGAGTACATGGAGAAGCATACCGTCTCGCGTCTCATCGGGGCGCCGCCGGGCTACGTGGGCTTCGAGGAGGGCGGGCAGCTCACCGAGGCGGTGCGCCGCCGCCCCTTCCGGGTCATCCTCTTTGACGAGATCGAGAAGGCTCACCCGGATGTCTTCAACATCCTCCTCCAGGTGCTGGAGGATGGCCGCCTCACCGACGGCCACGGGCGCACCGTGGACTTCAGCAACACCGTGGTCATCATGACCAGCAACCTGGGCACCGCCGAGTTCGGGAGGCCCCAGGCCATGGGCTTCCGGCGCGACGGGGAGCAGGGTGCAGAGCGCCAGCGCCTGCGCGCCTCCATCGAGGACGCCCTGAAGAAGGCCTTCCGCCCGGAGTTCCTGAACCGGGTGGATGACGTTATCATCTTCGACCCCTTGACGCCAGACCAGATCCGGCAGATTGTGGACCTGATAGTGAAGCAGGTCGGGGCGCGCCTCTCGGAGCGGGGCGTCACGATCCAGCTCACCGACACCGCCGCAGCCTGGCTGGCCAAGGAGGGCTTTGACCCGGTGTACGGCGCCCGTCCCCTGCGTCGAGCCGTCCAGCGCCACGTGGAGAACCCGCTGTCCAGCCGCATCCTGGCCGGGGAGTTCAAGGACGGCGACCGGGTGCTGGTGGATGTGGCCCCGGACGGCAAGGGCCTGGCCTTCCGCAAGGCAGCGGCGGAGAGGGTGTGAGCTAGCCCCCGCTCCCTCAAGGAGCGGGGCGCAGGGGGTGAGGGCTGATGGAGCGCCAGTTCATCTCGGTAGATGGCATCCGCACCCACGTCGTGGTGGCGGGGGAGGCAGGGCCGCCGGTGGTCCTCCTCCACGGCCTGGGGGCCTCCGTGGCCTGCTGGCAGGAGAACATCGGGCCCCTTTCCCAACGTTTCCGGGTCTTCGCCATAGACCTGCCTGGCCACGGCGACTCCGACAAGCCTTCCTCCATAGACTACACCATCCCGCGGGGCGTGCACTACCTTCTGGCGCTTCTGGACACCCTTGCACTTCCCCAGGCCGCCTTCATCGGCAACTCCATGGGCGGCCTCCTGGTCCTGAAGACGGCTCTGGAGCATCCGGAGCGGGTCAGCAAGCTGGTGCTGGTGGACAGCGCGGGCCTGGGGAGGGAGCTCCACTGGTTTGTGCGCCTGACCTCCGTCCCACTGCTGGGGGAGCTGCTGGAGCAGCCCACCCTGGGCGGCGCGCGAACCATGCTGAAGAACGTCTTCTACGACCCGCACTTTGCCACCAACGGCCTTGCCCAGGAGCTCTACCGCACCCGGGCCAGCCCTGGGGCCAAGGCTGCTGTGCTGGCCAGTGTGCGCCACGGAGTGAACCTGCTGGGCGTGAAGGACTCGATGGTCCTGCTGCACCAGCTCCCGTGGCTGCGGGCGCCGCTGTTTCTGATCTGGGGGGAACAGGATAAGGTTTTCCCTGTGGCGCACGCCTACCGGGCGAAAGAGGTGGTGCCCAGCGCCCGCCTTGTGGCCTTTCCCCGGTGCGGCCACTGGCCCATGATGGAGCATGCACAGGAGTTCAACCGGGCTGTGGGGGAGTTCCTGGCGGAGGGGTTGTCCCCGGCTCCTGAGCGGAGCATCATTAGCACAGTCCCTAGCACTTCGCCGGAGGGGAAGGCTGATCCCTGACCGGGCAGTTTCTTGGGAGGGTGCCCGCTTCTTGTGCTCTAGAGCCGCTTCTCCATCACCCACAGGGTGAACTCTGCGGCGTACCCTGCCCTCTCCAAGGCCTGCTGGGCGGGCGAACCCGCGGGGATGTGCCCCTGGACGCAGGCCGACTCCCCCTGGGGCAACCGCCTGCGCAGGGCCAGGCCCATGTGGGCCATCGCGTCAGGTGCGCCGTCCAGGTAGGCCAGCCAGGGACCTTGCCGGTAGCCACCTGAGGGGAACACCAACGCCAGGCAGCTTAGCCCGCCTGTTTCTCGGTAGGACAGCACTTCACCCGCAGCCAGGTGCCACTCCATCCGCTCATGCGTCAGCTCCGGCCAGCGCCAGCTATCGGCGCACAGGCCACCACAGGCGCGGAGCTGCTCGGAGTGCTCCAGGAAGGTAGCCACGGTAGCCATATCAGCAGGCGTGAGGGCCTCTGGCTGCGGCACGGTCTCGTTAGCAGAGGGCGCGGTCACGTAGTGGTAGGGGGAGACCAGGCGGAAGCCGGAGCCGAAGGCCATGTGGTGGATGGGGTAGTTATCGGAGCCTGTGACGAAGCGGATGGTGCGGGCCCCCTGCTGGGTAGCCCACGCCACGACAGTGTCGTGCATGGCCCGCGCCACACCTCTGCCGCGGTGCTCCGGGTCCACCCGCAGGCCCTCCAGCCACGCCTCGTCGGGGGCCAGCCACGTCACCTTGCTGGTGGCGACGGGGACCCCGTCTTGCTCGGCCACCAGGAAGCGGCCCTGGCGGTCGGCCAGCCAGGCGTCCCACACCTCAGCGATGTAGTCGCCGAACTCCCAGGTCCGGGCCGTGAAGGCCAGCACCCGCTCTTTGTCTTCTGGACGCGCGTCGCGGATGGGCATGCTTACAGCCCCCGTAGCCCCATCGTCCTGACCACCCCCGTCTCCAGGTCGGCCACCCGGATGGCGTGGTTGTTCGTGTCGGCGATGTAGAGCTTGCCGCCCGCCACGCTGAGGCCTCCCGGCTCGTAGAGGCGGGCCGTTTGCCCCTGGCCGTCCTGGCGCCCCGGCTGGCCGTCCCCCAGGAAGGTGGTGGCAGTGCGAGTGTGGGGAATGACCCGCTTGACCTTGTGGTTGTAGGTGTCGGCCACGTAGAGAACGCCGTCGTGGTGGCAGAGGCCCAGGGGGTGTTGCAGGCGGGCCTCCTCTCCGACGCCGTCAACGTCGCCGAAGGCGAAGAGGTCCACGCCCACGATGGTGCTGACCCGCGCCCCCTGCCCCAGCGTCACCGAGCGGATGGAGCTGGTCTCGCTGTCGGCAAAGTAGAGGTGCTGCCCATCGGAGGCCAGGCCGCTGGGCTGGGCGAGCCAGGCGTCGCGGGGCGGCCCGTCCTGGAGGCCCTCGTGGCCGGAGCCGGCGAAGGGGGCGACCTCTCCCAGGTTGGGGTCATAGGCCCAGAGCTGGTGCATCCCTGACATTGCGACGAACAGGAAGCGGTCGTGGACGGCCACGTCCCAGGGGGAGCTCAGGCGCACTGCTGTGGCCACGCCACCGTTGTGTCGGACCAGGGACTGCCCGCCCATGCCTGCCACGGTCGTGATTTGGCCCCTGGCGAGGTCCACGCGGCGGATGGCGTGGTTGTCGGTATCGGCCACGTAGAGGGCATCGCCCCAGAGGGCCGCCCCCTGGGGGTTGCTGAAGCGAGCGGTGGCGAAAGCACCGTCCTGGAACCCCGCTTCGCCGCTGCCGATGACCTGCTGCACGACGCCATCCAGAGACGCCACAACCATCCGGTGGTGGCCTGAGTCGCTGATGAAGAGGCGGCCAGGGCTTTCCTCCGCCAGCACCTTCCCGGGGAACGCCAGAGCCCTGCCGGCGGCGATGGCCTCCCGCTCCAGGCGCCAGCGCAGCGGGGTGCGGTCCATCAGCCCCCCGCGGTCAAACTCCTGGATGACGGCCCCGACCAGATTGTCCACGTCCTCGAAGCGGAACTCCCCCTCGTGTCGGCCAAGGACCTTGCCCTGGGGGTCAATCAGGTAGAGGGTGGGCCAGGCGCGGGCGGCATATTGCTCCCAGACCGTAAAGTCCCGGTCGTTGATGACCGGGTGGCGGATGTCGTAGCGCAGGACCGCCTGGCGCAGGTTGGCCGTGGACTTCTCCGTGGGGAACTTGGCCGAGTGGACGCCAATGACCGCCAGCTCGTTCTGGAACTTACCCTCCAGCCGCCGCAACTGCGGCAGTATGTGCATGCAGTTGATTCAGCAGTAGGTCCAGAAGTCCAGGAGGACAACCTTGCCCCGCAGCTCCCGCAGGCTCAGGGGGTGGTCGGTGTTGAGCCACTCCAGTCCGGGCGGGAAGTCCGGGGCGTTGACGGTCCCCTCGTAGGGGTTGTTCATGGCGCCCTCCCAAGAGTCGGGAGCTTCAGCGGGAAGGGGAGTGCGAGTTGAACAAGCAGAGTTAGGTACTGGTTGAGCGGCGCCAGTTTGGGTAGCTTGCATAGAATTCTTCCGGTCTTACCGCCGCAGCAACAATTGCCCATATCCATGCAACTATCCCCCATATCCCGAGAGTGACAATAGACAGGCCGAGGTTTAACCAGAACTTCCAGCCGTCCCTCTGGTACGTATATAGCCATGTCCAGAACCCCAAGAACACCGCGAGAAGAATTGCGACTACCTTGCTCTTGGAGTGAGAAGCGGTAGCAGAAACCCCAGGAAACGGCCCACCTCTGATGGGCACTCCGCACTTTACGCAGATGACCGCCTCACGCTTGATGATCTCACCACAACTTGGACAAAAGATTTCGTCCAGCCCTTTCGTACGCTTGCCTTCAACCACTGAGCACCTCCTTTTCCAGCGCAGGAGACTCTAAACATGTGTCAGCAGTCGCCTCCCAGCCAGTTTGGAACCTCTTGAATGGCACGTTGGGGGGCTAGTGGGCCTATTGGGCTTCGTATACCTTGATCTCTCTAGCATTATGCGCCAGCGGGCAAGAAAGGGGAAGCCTCTAGCAGGCTGCGGAAAAAGGGGAAGTGCAGAGGGGCGAAGCCCCGGAGCTTGTCCTGAGCGAAGCCGAAGGGCCGGGAGTCTGAGGGTGTCCCTCAGATACAAATTCTTCCCCCTTCCTGGCCAGGAAGGGGGCCAGGGGGATGGTCGAAAGAGTTTTTCAGCACCCTGCTAGGCGGGGGTGAAGGCCCTCTGCTATACTCCAAGACGCAACAAGGCACGCCACGGGAAGGAGGTCGCTGTGGTCACCAATCTCAAGGACAAGTATTGCATCGTCGGGGCGGCCACCACCAAGTTCGGCAAGGTGCCGGGCGTCAGCGCCTTGGGCTTTACGGTGGAGGCTGCCAAGCTGGCTATGGAGGATGCGGGCATCAAGAAGGACGAAGTTGACGCCGTCCTCTGCAAGTACCCGCCGACGGGCTTCCAGAGCCTCTGGGCCCACAGGACCGCCCAGGCCCTGGGTATCCAGCCCAAGGTATGCGCCACCATAGACCAGGCGGGCGCCACCAACATCGGCCTGGTGGAGTACGCCATGATGTGCATAGAGGCGGGGCTATGCACCACTGCCGTGTGCTGCTACGGCGACAACCCCCTCTCGGGCACGCCAGGCACCTATGGCCGCGCACGGGGAGCTGAGGCGGCCTCTGGCCTCTTTGGCGCTCCCTCGGGCTATGCCATGATTGCCCAGCGCCACATGTACGAGTACGGCACCACCCACGACCAACTGGGCTCCGTCGCCATTTCAACCCGCCAGTGGGCCTCCATGAACCCCAATGCCCACATGCGCCAGCCCATCACCCTGGAGGACTACCATACCTCCCGATGGGTGGCCTGGCCTTTCCACCTGCTGGACTGCTGCCTGGTCTCCGACGGCGGCGCAGCGGTGGTGGTCACCTCCAGGGAGCGTGCCCAGAGCCTGAAGAAGAAACCCGTGTCCATCATGGGCATCGGCCAGAAGCACCTGGCCTGGGACCTTCCCTACCGGCCCAACCTCACCACCAGCGGGGCCAAGGTCTCCGGAGAGACCGCCTTCCAGATGGCAGGCATCCAGCCGGTGGACGTGGACGTGCTGGAGCTCTACGACTGCTTCACCATCACCTCCTTGATGACCCTGGAGGACTACGGCTTCTGTAAGAAGGGCGAGGGCGGCCCCTTCTGCGCCGAGGGGCACATTGCCCCCGGCGGCAGGTTCCCCATGAACACCTCCGGCGGCCTCCTCTCGGAGAGCGGCATGGCGGGGATGCAGTTGATTGTGGAGGCGGTGCGCCAGTTGCGGGGCGAGTGCGGCCAGCGCCAGGTGAAGGACCCAGAGATCGCGGTGGTCAGCGGGCAGGGCGGTATCATGCACACCCACGCTACCCTGGTCCTGCGGAGGTAGGGTCGCGCAGGCGTCTATGTAGTTGCGCTTGGGCCACTTGGGTGCAAGGCTGGACAGCAGGAGGTGCCGGGCCGATGGCTACGAAACCCCAGAGTAGAGTTGTTGTGTTCATCGATGGAAGCAACCTTTATACTTGCATGAGGCAGGCCTTTGAAAAGACCAACGTTGATATCGGCAAGCTGATTTCTAAACTGGTTGGCAAGCGCCAGCTAGTGAAAGCCTACTACTACAATGCTCCGCTCAGCCCTGCCGAAGACCCTGAAGGGGCACAAGCACAAGAGAGATTCTTTCGCGCCCTTACGTGGATTGATCGATTGGAGCGCAGGGACGGCAAGCTGCGTCCAAGAACCGTGCGCTATCTTTGTCAACACTGTGGCGCGCAGCACGAATTTCGCACCCATGTTCAAAAAGGTGTCGACGCCCGCATAGCTGTTGACCTGGTCACAATGGCTGTCCGAGGTATCTATGACATAGCGATATTGGTCTCAGGGGACTCTGACTTTGTGGAAGCTGTGCGCTTTGTACAAGACTCCCAGGGAAAGCATGTGGAGAACGCTTTCACTGCTAGGGGGTGGGGGCCGGATCTGCGTGGAATATGCAATACGAAAGTCCTCTTGGATGAGAAGTTTCTATCTGACTGCTGGCTTCAGGAGCCGCAAGGGCAAAAATTAACCCGCCCTTGACTAGGCAAGCGGCGGGTGTTCATCAGCCAGGCGCTATGGCTAGCACCCAGCGCTACATTACTAGTACCATGGTATGCTGCAATGCGGCATTTGTCAAGAGGCATTTCGGCAAAGCGGTACGGGGGTTCAGGGGCTTGGCTGCGACCCTGTTGAGTGTTTAGGAGGTCATATATATGAGCACCGGACAACAGTATCAGAAACCGATCCCTGACATCACAGTGGACAACCAGGCGTTCTGGGAGGGGTGCAAGCGCCACGAGGTGCTGGTGCAGCGCTGCTCTGACTGCGGGTACAACCGCATCGGCAGCCCCATCTGCCCCCAGTGCAGCTCATTGAAGCACCAGTGGGTGAAGGCCAGCGGCCGCGGTATGCTCTATAGCTGGATCGTTGTGTACCAGCGCTACCACCCGGCCTTCACCGCCGACCTGCCCTATAACGTCGCCATCGTGGAGCTGCAGGAAGGACCACGCCTCTGGAGCAACGTCGTGGGGGTCAACAGCGAGGAGCTGCGGAATGGCATGCCTCTCCAGGTGGTCTTTGACGATGTGACGCCGGAGGTCACGCTAGCCAAGTTCAAGCCAGCCTAGCATTACCCCGGCTGCGGTGAGACAGGGAGTCTCTGGGCAGCTTATCGCGCCCGAAGCACCGCCGCTCAAGGTGAACCCTATGGCAGGCTCAGGTCAGGCTCCGTCGGGCCGTGAGCCGGGCCTGGCAGGAATGCTACAACCGCGGGGCCTCAGTCTCGTGGAGCCACCTAGCAGCCTGGCGGATACGTCCTGCGTGATATCTCCCTTCCAGAAGCGTCGAAGAGGGCGGCGGTGTCAGGGCTCGTGTTGTTCCATATACCGCTTGGCCGGCCGAAGGAGAACCCGCCCCACTCGGGGTGCACCTCGTTGGTATAGATTCTCACCCTTTGCTTCGGCCTCAGGTCATTGTCAGGGAAGGTGAATGAGGGCGAGCCATCAGAGATATCTTTGAGCACCCATCCTTTCAAGTTCCCTGAAGAGTCCCCTAGATTCTCTACCTCCACATACTCGTCCGCCTCTGTCTTGGAGACCTTCCCGTCGTAAAAGATGCAGCGGATGGCGACCTGGAAAGCTGCGGCTGGCGTTGGCGTCAGTGTTGCCAGGGGTGTGGGGATGGGCGCTGGGGTTGGCGTGGGGGGAGGAGCAGCGGGTGGCGCTGCCACAGGAGCAGGCGTAGGGGTCGGTGTCGTCGTAGGGGAGGGTGTCTGTGAAGGAGTGGGAACAGGAGTTGGAGAAGGGGTTAGTGAAGGAGTCGGGGAAGGGGTGAGACTGGCCGTTGGTGTTGGCGTGGGCGTGGTGGTGGGTGTAGCAGTCTGGGTGGCAGTAGGCGTCGGCGTGGGGGTCATCGTGGCGGTGGGGATCAAGGTTGGCGATGGCGTCGGGGAAGGGGTGAAGGTGCTTGCGGGTGTAGGTGTGGGCAGTGGAGAGGGTGCAGTGGTTACTACTGCTAGGTAGGCCGGGATGGGTGTCGGTGTTGCCTCTGGCGTGGGTGTTCCCGGATAGGTCAGGTCAGGGGCTGGGGCGAAGGTTGGTGAAGGGGCCTCAGAAGCTGAGGGGGAGGATGTGGGCGCCGGGTGTGAGGCGGCCGTGGGGATGGGCGATGGCGCCGGAGCGAGCACGAGGGGTGGAGTTGGCATTGCAGCGGGTGTCGGGAGAGGGGAACGGCCGCAGGCAAGCAGCAATGACAGGCCCACTGCCACCGGAACAATCAGGAAAGGTGTGGGGAGCAACCCCCTCTTCCTCCGCAAAAGAGATCCCCCCAACCTGGCGCTTCCATTACTTTCGCTTCACCTGAGCTTCCCTGTCAAGCCTCGTGGCTCCCTGGGCGCAGACCAGCCAGTGTGGAGTAAAGGAGCTGCAGATAAGCAAAGGAGGGCGTGCGCATATCGCTATGGCGGCTCGCATTGGGGTGCCAAGCATCTGGTTGGTCGCTACGTTGGGACCCTTGAGGTGAAGCCTGGTAATGGCAGGCAGTGTCCTAGCGACGGGACTTTCCGGGGTGGATTGTCTCCACCCCCATGAGTGGCCGCAGCGCCTCCGGAAGCAGCACCGAGCCGTCTGCCTGCTGGTAGTTCTCCAGGATGGCGATGAGGGTGCGGGGAAGAGCCACGCCAGAGCCATTGAGGGTGTGGACGAACTCGGGCCGCGCGCCGGCGGCAGGCCGATAGCGAATGCCAGCCCGCCGGGCCTGGAAGTCGGTGCAGTTGGAGCAGGAGGAGACCTCCAGCCACTCGCCGGAGCCGGGGGCCCACATCTCGATGTCGTAGGTCTTGGCCGAGGCGAAGCCCAGCTCGCCGGTGCAAAGCTGGACCACCCGGTACGGGATGCCAAGGCGGCGGCACATATCCTCTGCATCGGCCACCAGGCGCTCCAGCTCCTGGTCTGACTTGTCCGGCTCCACGAACTTGTACAGCTCCACCTTGTCAAACTGGTGCACCCGCTTGATGCCCCGGGTGTCTCGCCCGGCGGCGGCCTTCTCCCGACGGAAGCAGGGGGTATAGGCGACGTAGTGGAGGGGCAGCGTCCCCGGCGCCAGAATCTCCTCTCGGTGCAGGTTGGTCAGGGGGACCTCCGCCGTGGGGATGAGCCACAGGTCCTCCTCGGCGTCGCGGTAGAGGTTGTCCCCGAACTTGGGCAGGTTGCCGGAGCCGACCAGGCACTCCCCCTTCACCAGGAAGGGCGGGTAGACCTCGGTGTAGCCGTGCTCCTGGACGTGGTTGTCCAGCATCCAGTTGATGAGGGCTCGCTCCAGCTTCGCCCCCAGGCCCTTCAGGACGAAGAAGCGGGAGCCGGCCAGCTTCACGCCCCGCTCAAAGTCAATGATGCCCAGGCGCTCTCCCAATTCCCAGTGGGGGAGCGGCGTGAAGTCAAAGGCTCGCGGCTGGCCCCACGTGCGGACTATGCGGTTGTTGGCCTCGCCCATGCCGACGGGGACGTCCTCGCGCGGGATATTGGGAAGGGCGAGGAGCAGGTTCTGGAGCTCAGCTTCCACTTGTTCCAGGTTGCTTTCCAACTTTTGCACACGGGCGGGAATGGCCTGTTGCGCCTTATCTATGAGCCAGGAGGCCACTGCATCGTGGGTGAGACCAATGCCCTCCAGAGGGTAGCCGAGGGCTTTCGCCTCATCCAGGACCTTCCCCAGGTCTGTTGGCGTGCGTGCAGCCTTGGCCCTACCCACCAGTCGACTCAGCTTGTTTTGCTGCGCGCGTTGTTCCTCAATCTCCTGGAGTCTCTGGCGGCGCTGCCTGTCCAGGGCAAGGATGGAGTCAAGGGAGTCAGCTTCCCCGCGCGCTTCCAGAGCGCGCCGCACCCTGTCTGGCTCCCGGCGAATGAGCTCAATGTTCAGCACGGTCATCCCTGCCGCTTCAGGTAGCTCTCAATGCAGCGCCGAATCTCGTCGTCCCGCACCCGGCTGCGGAGGTCCGCAGGCAGCCCCGCGGCGATGCGCTCAAACAACGTCTCCTGGGCGTTGAGGGGGAGGCTCCCATTGCCCGCCAGCGCCCTCGCCTCCGCCTCCACCCACCGCTCCACCTCCCGCAGCATCTCCTCCTGGGACCAGGAGAGATGGGGAAACAGGATGACCTCGCGGATAGTGGGCTGGCCGGTGAAGAGCATCACCAGGCGGTCAATGCCCATGCCTAGCCCGCCGGTGGGAGGCATGCCATACTCCATCGCCAGGAGGAAGTCCTCGTCCAGGCGGTCAAACTCCTCGTCGCCGAACTGGCGGCGCAGCTCCTCCTGCTCGTAGAAGCGGCGGCGCTGCTCCACGGGGTCATTCAGCTCTGTGAAGGAGTTGGCGAGCTCCATCCCGCCGGCAAAGCCCTCGAAGCGCTCCACGTAGCCCACCTCTCCGGGCTTCGCCTTGGCCAGGGGGGACATCTCCTGCGGGTAGTCCAACAGGAAGGTGGGCTGGACGAGGTGAGGCTCCACCGTCTCGCCGATGAGCTTGTCCACCAGACGCCCCCAGCTTGCCCGCTGGGTCACCGCGATGCCCCGCCCGGCCATCTGCTCCGCCAGGGAGGCGGCGTCCGTGTAGCGGGTGATGTCAATGCCGCTGCGGGCAAGGAGCTCTTCCCGCAGGGAGGCCCGCCGCCAGGGGGGGGTGAAGTCTATCTCCTGGTCACCCCAGGGGACTTTGGGCGTGCCCAGGACCTCTGTTGCCGCATGATGAACCATAGCCTCCACCATCCGCATCACGTCCTGGTAGTCGGCGTAGGCCTCGTAGCTCTCCAGCAGGGTGTACTCGGGGTTGTGGCGCATGTCCAGCCCCTCGTTGCGAAAGACCCGCCCGATCTCGTACACCTTGTCCAGCCCGCCCACCAGACAGCGCTTCAGGTACAGCTCGGTGGCGATGCGCAGGTAGAGGGTGCGGTCCAGGGCGTTGTGGCGGGTTACGAAGGGGCGGGCCATAGCCCCCGCGGCTACCGGAAGAAGGATGGGTGTCTCCACCTCGATGAATCCCCGCCCGTTGAGGAAGCGTCGAATGCTCTCCGCCACGCGGCTTCGGTTGACGAAAAGCCGACGGATCTCCTCGTTGGCCATGAGGTCCAAGTAGCGCTGGCGGTAGCGCAGCTCCACATCCTTCAGGCCGTGCCACTTCTCGGGAGGGGCCCGCAGGGCCTTGACGAGCACGGCAATCTCCCGGGCCTCCACGGTCACTTCCCCAGTGCGGGTGCGGAAGAGGGGGCCGCTCACGCCCAGGAAGTCCCCCAGGTCTAGCTCCTTGAGCAGGGAATAGCGGTCCCCAAGGTGGTCCCGCCGAAGGTAGGCCTGGATATGCCCGGCACCGTCCCGCAGGTCCAGGAAGGAAGCCTGCCCCATGACCCGCATGGCGGTGATGCGTCCCGCCAGGGAGACCTCGCCGCCACGGGAGCCGGCTCCCTGCTGTGCTTCCAGGTCTTGGAAGGCAGCTAGGGCCTCCTGGGTGGTGTGGGTGCGGTGGTAGCGGGGTGGATAGGGGTCGAGGCCCTGGCTACGAAGACGCTGGAGCTTCTCCAGGCGGGTCTGGAAAAGCTCTTCACCACGGTCAGGCATAGGGGGGCACCTGCTAGCGAACAGCCACGATTTTCAGTTTCACCACTCCCGCTGGGGTGTGGGCCTCCACTTCATCGCCCGTGCGCTTCCCCAGGATGGCGCGGCCCACGGGGGACTCGTTGGAGATTCTCCCCTCCAGGGGGTTGGCCTCGGTGCTGCCGACGATGACGTACTCGGCGACTTTTCCCTTCTGGTTCTGCACCTTGACCTTAGAGCCCACCTGGATGGTCTCCGAGGGGGTGGTGTGGCTGGGGATAATGACGGCGCTCCGAAGCAGCATCTCCAGGTCACGGATGCGCCCTTCCACTCGCGCCTGCTCCCGCTTGGCCTCGTCGTACTCGGCATTGTCCACCGTGCCGCCTACCTCGGAGGCCTTTTTCAACTGCTCGGCTACATCGCGACGCCGCGCCGTCTGCAGGTGCTCTAGCTCCTCGCGGAGCTTCGCAAGGCCCTCCGGCGTAAGGTAGGTCTGCCGCTGCACCATCACATCCCCCGAGAGACAAAAAGACTGAGAGCAGACCTGCTCTCTGCCTTTGGCATTCCATTGTACCCTATGCCCTATGAGGGTGTAAAGGGGGTGTACTCGTCCCGGGGGAGCCTGCGGGCTCCGCGGCTGCGCTGCCGCCCGGCAATCCCCAGCTCCCCGTGCTGCGGCGGCGAGTCGGCAAAGGGATGCTTGCTCAACCTTCCTCACCGACGAAGGGCGGGCACCCGCAGCAACAACACCACCATGACGGCCAGGCCAGCCGCCGTCAGAATGCCCACGCCCAGCGGCGCCCCGAGGCGGGAAGCGAGCGCCCCCATGAGCAGGATGCCCCCAGGTTGGACGCTGATGGCCAGTAGCATGGTCGCTGTGGCTCTGCCCCGCATCTCCTCTGAGGCGGAGGTCATGATGAGGGCGGCCTCGAGCACCACGTAGATCGCCATGCCGATGCCAGACATCACCAGCAGGGCAAAGGAGAGAGGGAACCACGAGGACAGGGCGAACGCCAGGGTGCCCCCGATGGCGAGGAAGGACCCAGCAGTGTACACAAGGAAGGGTCTCGGCAAGCCGCGGAGGGCTGCCAGCACCCCCGAGGCCACCAGGGAGCCGAAGCCCTGCGCGGACGAGAGGAGCCCGAAGAGGAGTGGGCCCACATGAAGCACATCCCGGGCGAAGATGGGGAACAGGGGGGGCAAGGGGAAAAAGACGAAGTTCATCACCAGGGCCGCAGCCAGCACGCCCATGATAGGGCGGCTGTGACGGACATAGCGCCACCCTTCCACAAGGTTGCGCCAGAGACGGGAGCGCTGTGCCGCTGTGCGTTTCTGTACCGCCGGCAGGAAGAGGAGCGGAACAAAGCCAGCAGCGTAGAACCCGGAGACGGCCAGGTAGGCGCGTTCGGTCCCCAGCAAAGGGATCAGTCCGCCTCCCAAGAGCGGGCCAATCAGCCGGGAGACCGTGGATACGATCGAGTCCAATGAGAGGCCGTTGCGGATACGCTCTGACCCCAGGAGGTCAAGGGTGTATGCTCGCCTGGCGGGGAAGTCACCTGCCCCCCCAATACCTACAACAAGCAGCCCGACGGCGATGTGCCACATCTGTGCCACCCCGGCCAGCATCGCCAGGGCAACCACAAGGGACGCAGCGGCTCCCAGCAGTGCCGAGGCACGCATGAGCCAGCGACGGTCGAATCGGTCGGCCAGGACGCCGCCAAAGGGGCTGAGCAGGGTGGAAGGTACGAGCCGGTAGAAGCCCACCAGGGCGACCTGGAAGGGCGAGTGGGTCATCTCCCGCACAGCCCATCCCAGGACTGCCAACTCCATCCAGCGGGCGATGAAGATCAAGACCCCCCCGGCCAGGAGTGTCCGGAACCCGCCCACCTCCAGGGCGGCAAAGACCGGCAACGCAAGGATCCGGGTGGCCAATGGGGTAGGTGGTCTCATCGGGAGCCTATTGTATCACAGCGTGCGAGGGGCAGCAGCGTTCTGGCAGCAGCTCCGGAGCGGGGGCCCCATATGGGCAAGCTCCGCCGGGCGAAGGAAGCAGACGCGGTCCGTTGGCCGCCTTCGGGTGCCCGGGAAGCTACTGGACGCCTCTCAAGCGGGGGTCCCACATGTCCCGTAGCCGGTCCCCCAGGATGTTGCTGGCCAGCACCGTCAGGGAGAGCGCCACAGCAGGGGGGACCATGATCCAGGGGGCGGTGCGTATCTGGGCCCGGCTGTCCGCCAGCATGTTCCCCCACGAGGGCTGCGGGGGCTGCACGCCCAAACCCAGGTAGCTCAGGGACGACTCCACAATGATGATGGAGGGGATAAAGAAGGTGGCAAGGATGATGATGGAGGCCACCACGTTGGGAAGCAGGTGCAGGAACATGATGCGGAAAGGCCCAGCCCCCATGGCGCGTGCCGCCTCGATGAAGACGTTCTCTCGCAAGGACAGGACCTGCCCCCGCACAATCCGAGCATAGTCGGTCCACCCGAAGAAGCCCAGGAACAGGATGAGCGACAGCATCCCTCCCCCGATGAAGGTCATGACCACAATCGCCACCAGCAAAGCCGGCATTGCCCGCTGGAAGTCCACCCACCGCATCATGAGGCGGTCCACCGTGCCTCCGGCATACCCCGCCCACAGCCCGCTCATAACGCCCAGCACAATGCTTATCAGGGATGCCGGAATAGCGACCAGGAGGGAGATCCGCGCCCCGTGGATCGTCCGGGAGAGGACATCCCGCCCCAACTGGTCGGTGCCGAGGGGAAATTTCCAGTCGCCCCTCGTCAGCCACCCTGGGGGTATCTGCCTCTCCAGCAGAGACACCTGGATGGGGTTGTGGGGTGCAAGGAGCGGGGAGAAGATGGCCAGGACACCTACAATCACCAAGATGATGAAGCTGACAGCTACCTGTGGGGGTGCGAGAAGGCGCAAGAAACCTCTGAGCAGGCCCTTCCGCCTTGGTGAAAGCTCCACCTTCGCCAGCGTGTTGCGCGCATTCTGCACAGCCATGTCATTCCTTCACTAGCGCCGCACAGGGTCTCACAGAAAAACGCTGCCCCGTAGGGCCGGAGCACAGCCTTCAGTCAGCCTCTCGAATCCGTGGGTCCAGCCAGCGGTAGGACAGGTCAGCGATGAGATTGCCAGCGACCACCACCATAGCAATCAGGAAGATGTCAGCCTGAACCACCGGGTAGTCCCGCTGCGAGATGCGGGTGATAAGCTGCTGGCCGATGCCTGGATAGGCGAAGACCGTCTCTACGATGATCGAGCCCCCCATGAGTCGGCCAAAGTCGAGCCCCAACATCGTCACGTAAGGGAGAAGGGCGTTTCTGAGCACGTGGCGCGTTACCACCGTGCGCTTCGAGAGACCTTTGGCGTAGGCAGTGCGGATATAGTCCTGCGGCAGCGTCTCCAGGATCTGAGAGCTGAGGAGCCGGGTCAGCCGTGCGAGGGGGAAGGCGGCCATGGCGACAGCCGGCAGGATGATACTCCGCCACCCCTCAAAACCAAAAATCGGCAGGATACCAAAATACACCCCGAACAGGAATGCCAGGACAATCGCCAACACGAAGTTGGGCACCGTCTGCCCAACAAGTGCCACGATCAGGATGAGGGTGTTGGCGAACCCACGGCGGTACAGGGCGGTGAGAATCCCGAAGGGGACAGAGAGGAGGATCGAGATAAGGAAAGCCAGCCCGCCCAGTGCCAGGGTGTAAGGGAAGCGCCCCAGAGCCATATCCAGGGCGTGTTCCGGCCCTTTCAGGGAGCGTCCGAAGTCCAGGACCTGAAACCTGCCCCCGGAGACGTGCGGAAACAGGCGGTACATAAAGTCGAAATACTGGATGTGGAGAGGGCGGTCCAGCCCCAGACGCTCCCGCAGCACCCGCACCGCCTCATCAGGAGCGTCCAGACCCAGGATCATCCGTGCTGGGTCGCCGGAGGCGCGCAAGGCGAAGAACAGGACCGTGGCCAGCCCAACGGCAATGACCACAAACTGGAGCGTCCGGGAAACGAGGATTCGCGCCATTCTCTCCCCCGCTGACGAAAGCGATCCGCCGCCCGCGTGTCCACGTGGGCGCGGGCGACCCGCCCCTCCGGCGCCGCCTAGACGGGAGACGCCGGTTAGGTCGCTCCATCCTCCCTGACCAAGTTCCGCCCTAGCGGGTCCGCCGGATGTTGTCCCAACGGAACTGGGCCCTCCCGCCCATCGGCTTGAAGCCCTCCATATAGGGCTGCATAATCCAGATCTCGGGGACCGCATTGGCGAAGATGTACGGTGGGTCCTCGTCCCTCATGATCTTGAAGATCTCCCCCATGAGCCTAGACTGCTCCTTGGGGTCAAACGTGCTGAGGTACTCGTCCTCCAGCTTCCTGGCCTTCTCATTGAACCAGTAGTTCGAGGTGGTCTTGGGGTCCCTGGGGGCCCAGGTGCTGATGTAGGCGTAGCTGTTGGACCACTTGTCCGTGCCCAGGAGCTGCATCAGCTCCACGTGCTCACGCCCCTCGCGCCTGCCCAGGTAAGAGACGTACAGGCCATACTCCATGAGCTGGTAGTTGGCCTTGACCCCCACTTTTGCCAGGTCGGCCTGCATGGCCAGGGACTGGAGGTGGGGCGCGCCAGCGGCCCAGGCCCACATGCGGAGCTCCAGCGGCTTTCCGGTGCTGTCTACGCGCACACCGCCTGGCCCAGCCTTGAACCCGGCCTCATCCAGCAACCGCTTCGCCTCTTCCGGGTTATACGGTATAGGCAGGTCGCCGCGATAACCCGGACCACCGGGCAAACCTGGGGCAGGCGCGGGTACAGCCAGACCCTTCCACAGTACCTTGGCGTAGGTCTCCTGGTCTATGGCCCTCTGCAGGGCCCTTCGCACCCGCGGGTCGCAGGTGGGCCATTTCTTTTCACACGCCTCGAAAGCGAAGTAGAAGTATATGAAGAGGCGGGCAGGGATCGCCTCTACCCTCATACCCTTCGCACGCAGTTCGTCCAGCAGGTCAGGCTCCATTGCTCGCTGGGCCAAGTCAATAGCTCCCGAAAGCAAGGCGGCCGACACGGTTGCGGTTTCCTGGATCTGCTGAGCGTCAATGGACTCAATGTTCCAGTTGCGGAAGGCGTGCTTGCCTGGGTTACACTCCACCTTGAAGGAGACGTCTGCCGACCACGCCGTGTACCGGCAGGGGCCGCTGCCGATAGGGGCCTCAAGAAAGCCCTTGGTGCCACCCTTCTCGGTGTAGTAGTTCTTGGGGACGATCCACAGGTAGTACGCCTTGCTCGGAAAGAGAACGTCCCGCGTGACGGTATGAATGTCCACAGTGTACTTGTCCACCACCACGGCCTTGTCAAAGGTTGGATAGGTTGCCGTATAGGAGCCCAGACGCTCCTGCTTTGCCGTAGTGGCGGAGAAGGCTACATCTTCGGCTGTCAGCTCATCGCCGTTGGAGAAGCGGATGCCCTGGCGTATCTTGAACCGCCACACGGTGGGGGAGATAGACTCCCAGGACGTTGCAACGGCAGGCTCCGAGATGCCGTCTACGGTGAGGTGGAGAAGGTTGTCATAGACGAGGCTGGTATCGCTCTGGTGTGAGTTGTGGTCCAGGCCGTTTCGGTTGATCGGCATAGACCAGGGGATGTAGCGCATTTTCTGTGGAACTGCACGGGCAGCCGGGGATGGGGCAACTACTGCGGGCTTCGGAGTTGGCGTGGGGACAGTCGCCACCGGGGACGGCGCCGCCACTGCCGGTCTCGGCGTAGGGCTTGGCGCAACTGCCGCCGGTGCGGCGGGTTTGGCGGCCGGAGCCGGGGTGGGCGCAGGCGCGGCCGCCCGACAGCCCAGGGCCACCAGCACCAACAGTGCTACGAGGCCGAGCATCGTCCGCTGAGGACTCAGGAACCACATAGCCCCTCCTTTGCTTCCCTTCCAACATGGGTGCCCATGCATACATGCGCGTGACGATGAAATGGAAAACCAGCAGGAACCACATGCCCCACAACCATCGTGCTGGTCAGCCTCCTCGCTGGGAACTCGGTGCCTTGATCAGAACATTCTTCTGGCCCCAGGGGCCCCCACGGCCCGCCAGGCAAACACCGTAGCACAAGGTTGCCCTAGATGTTCAGCTTGTAGAGCCTTGATGCATTCTCCCGAAGGAACTTGCGCTTCCCCTCCGGCTTTAGCTCCAGGGCGTCTATCTCCAGCATGGCGCGCTCATTGTCAATCATGGAGAAGTTGGTGCCGAACAGAACCTTGTCCTGCCCCCAGCTATTGATGAAGTGCACAAACTCCGGCTTCAAGTAGCGCGGGGCCCAGGCATCATTTGCCAGGTACACATTGGGGTGTTTCCACGCCACCGAGATGGCCTCCTCTACCCAGGGCCAGCCAGTGTGGATACCCACGAGCTTCAGCTCCGGCAGGTCACAGGCGATGGTATCCATCAGAATGGGCCGCCCCACGCTCCGGAACGGCGGACGGTCCTTGATGTAGATGAGGCAGTGACCAACCTGCATCTGGACGGGGATATCCAGCTCGATGCACTTGGCGTAGAAGGGGTAGTACTTCCGGTGGTCGGGCTCCATGCGGAACCAGTGGGGATAGAAGTGGACGCCGATGAAGCCCATCTCTTTGACCGCCATCTCCAGCTCCTTGACCCCCTCCATTCCCTCCCAGGGGTCAATACCCGCCAGGCCGTAGAAGCGGTCAGGGTACTTTCTGCACGCATTGTAAACATCTTCATAGGGGATGTGGTCCGTGAACCCCTCGTACTTGGAGCCGTGCTTTGTGGCATGGAGGAAGGCCTTCTGAATTCCTGCACGGTCCATCTTCTCAATCAACTGCTCAACCGTAAGACCTCGTCGTCCCCTCTCTTCAGGCCGTTCTGGCCGATGCACACGATCCCCCCAGGTGATCCAGTCATGCTTTCGCTGGGCCTGCCGCTCTGGGTCTGGGAGGCCGCAAACAATGTCAATGGCCAGGGTTTTCTCAGCCTGCTGCGGCTTGCGCACGGTCTGTCGGGTTGCCATGATGCCCCCCTCCTTCTGAAGTCTTGGACTAGCGGGTGCGGCGGATATCGTCCCAGACGAAATATACCCTGCCCCCTGCGGGCCTGAAGCCTTCAAGGGATGGCTGGAGGACCCAGGTCTCGGGCACACCGTTGACATAGAGGTAGCAGGGGTCGTCAATGGACATGATCTCGAAGATCTTGCCCAGGATCTTGTCACGCTGGGCACGGTCCACGGTGCGCAGGAACTCCTCGTTGAGTTTCCAGACCTGTTCATTGGGGTAGTAGTTGGAGGTGCTCTTGGGGTCGGGGGAGCACCACTGGGTGAGGTTGGAGTAGTTGTTGGAGAAGGTGTCGCTGCCCAGGAGCTGCATCAGCTCCACATGCTCGCGCCCGTCTCTCAGGCCAAGGTAGGAGACGTAGGTGCCAAACTCCATGAGCTGGTAGTTCGCTTTTACCCCCACCTTGGCCAGGTCAGCCTGCATGGCCAGAGACTGGTCGTTGGGGGTGCCGGCAGCCCAGGCCCACATGCGGAGCTCGAAGCGGACGCCCTTGGCATCGGGCTTGAAGCCTGCCTCGTCAAGGAGCTGTGCTGCGTGTTGTGGGTTGTAGGGGAGCGGGATGTCGGGCCGGTAGCCCAGGCCCCCTGGCATCGCCGGGACGCTCACGGGGACCGCCAGGCCCTTCCACAGTGTCTTGGAGTAGGTTGCGCTGTCCACCGCCTCGATCATGGCGCGGCGCACCTTGGGGTTGCACGTTGGCCATCCCTTCTGGCATGCGCGTCCCGGGTCGAAGTAGTAGAAGAAGAGCCGGGCGGGCCAGGCCTCCACCTTTTTGCCCGCCTTCTTCAGATCGTCCAGTTGAGTCGGGTCCATCCGGGTCTGGGCGATGTCGATGTTGCCGGCCAGGATGGCGGCAGACACCGTGGCTGGCTCCTGGACGATCTGGGCGTCAATGCTCTCCGCGTAGGCGTTCCGGAAGGGGTGCTTCGAGCTGTTGCGCTCAACCTTCCAGCCCACGCCGGACGTCCACGACACCCAGCGCCAGGGCCCGCTCCCGATGGGCGCATTGGAGAACTCGTCTCGACCCAAGCGGGAGTAGTATCCCTTGGGCACGACCATCATGTAGTACAGCTTTTCAGGGAGAATCACGTCCTGCGTGGTGGTGTAGAGGTCCACGGTGGTGCTGTCCACAACCACTGCCTTGTCCAGGGTTCTGAGCAAGCGGTTGTAGGGAACGAGCTTCTGCTCCTTCATGGTGTTGGCGGAGAAGGCAACATCCTCAGCAGTCAACGGGGTGCCATCGCTGAACTTCAAGTCGTCTCGGACCTTGAGCCGCCACACTGTGGGGGAGATAGACTCCCATTTGGTGGCTACCGCCGGCTTGACCTCCCCGTCGAAGGTCAGGTGGAGGACGGTGTCGGAGACCAGACCCATGTCACTCTGGTAGGAGTCGTTGTCAATGGGGTTGCGGTTCACAGGCATGGCCCAGGGGATGTACCGGATCTTCTGTGGGATGACACGGGGCGCCGCGGTTGGCGCCTCTGCTGGCCTGGGCGTCGGCGTCGCGGCCGTCACCACCGGGGACGGCGCCGCCACTGCCGGTCTCGGCGTAGGGCTTGGCGCAACTGCCGCCGGTGCGGCGGGTTTGGCGGCCGGAGCTGGGGTTGGCGCAGGCGCGGCCGCCCGACAGCCCAGGGTGGCCAGAATCACCAGCACCCCGATGCCGAGCATAGCAGGCAAACGGCCTGGAAATCGCATAACGCCCTCCTCTCCACACTCACTGGGGATGCCCTTGACAATCCCCTATGCTATCACACCTGCCGCTGCAACAACAATCCTCTTGCGCCGCAGCCTGTGTTTGGCGGGCCCCGAGCTAGGAGCGCACTCCTTGAATGCTTGCTGCGATCTGATCCGCAGGCAGTGCTGCCCCAAGGAGGAGCTCCATGATCCGCACGGCGGGCTCCTGGAGCGCTGGCACCCAGGAGGCAACGCCGTCCGTCGCCACCGCTACGTCGAAGTCGCGCACGTAGGCATCGAAGGCCGTGTGCAGGACGCAGGCGTAGGTGACTGTGCCCGTGATGATGACGGTGTCGACGCCGCGGCGGCGCAGGACGCGCTCCAGGTCTGTCCCATAGAAGGCGGAGTAGCCAAGTTTCCTCAGCACATACTCCCCTTCAGCCGGCTTGAGGTCTTCCATTGTTTCGGCCCCCCAGGTGCCTTCCACCAGCCTGGGCGGTTGGTTAGGGGCAGGCGAGAAGCTCTTGGGGAGGATCTTCCGAGGGGGTGGCGTCCCCAGAGAGGGCTTCCGCACGATCTGGGTATGGACCACGAACATCCCTGACCGCCTGGCGGCCCTCAGGAGCCTCTGGATGGGCCCAACTGCCTTGGGGCCGGAGGAGGGATCGAAATCGGGGATGGCCAGTCTGAACCGGGTGTAAGAGCCCTGGGGGTGGGCAAAGTCGTTTTGCATATCCACCACGATGAGCGCCGTGGTGGAGGGGTTCAAGGAGATGGGCGTGCTCGCCATTGCTGTGCCTCCTTTCGTCGTTCTTCCGATGCCTCACACCTGGGCCAGGACCTGCCCGAGGGTTCTCTCGGACTCATGTCAGCAGTGAGCCTCCCCGTCCTTCGACGGGCTCAGGACTAACGGGCCTTCTCCACGCTCGTGGTGAGCCTGTCGAGCCATGATGAGACCTGGAGGGTTGCCGGCTCGCCCCTAGTAGAGGACCTTCGCTGCTTGAAGGCCCTCTACCTTGTCGGCTGACAGCCCCAGGAGCTGCCCGAAGACGTATTCGTTGTGCTCACCATGCAGCGGGGCCCGGGCATGCTCAGGGGCCGTTGCGCTGGACTTCCACGGGAGCCCTACCATGCGCCGGGGATTGGTCCCCGGTTTCGTGGTGACGGTGAAGATGTCCCGCTCCTTGAGGTGCGGGTTGTTGAGGAGCTCTTCTGCGTTGTAGGAAGGCCCGGCTGCAATGCCCGCTTCCTGAAGAATCTTCATCACCTCGTCATGGGAGTGTTGAACCGTCCACGACTGGACCGCCTGGTCCACCCCATCCTGGTTCTTCCACCGGCTCAGGGAGTCAGCATACCTCTCGCAACGAGCCAACTCCGGACGCCCCATGACGTTGCAGAGGGCCTGCCATTCGTCGTCGGTTGCCACAGCAATGCTGACCCACTTGTCGTCTCCCTTGCAGCGATAGCACCCGTGGGGGGCCATGGCCACGTCCGTGTTCCCCCGGCGCGTTGGGGAGCGGCCAGCCAGGGTGTACCCCACCACCGCTTCAGCCACGAAGGTGGCCGCGACCTCTGCCTGGGGCAGGTCAACGTACTGGCCTTGACCGGTTTGCTCACGGTAGTGCAGGGCAGCCATGATGGAGTACACCGAATACAGACCAGAAACCAGGTCATTGAAGCTCACCGTGCCAGGCAGCATGGGCATCCCGTCTGGGAAGCCGGTGAGGTGCATCCCGCCCGTGTAGGCGACGAACCCAGGGGCCAGGCCCACGTAGTCGCGGTCGGAGCCGGTCTGCCCGAAGGCGGACATGGAGACCATAACGAGGTCGGGCTTGATCTGCTGCAAGACCGGGTAGTCCAGGCCGAAGCGCTTCATGGTCCGGGGGCTGAAGTTCTCCACCACCACGTCGCTGCACCGGACAATCTCCTTGGCAAGCTCGGCGCCTTCAGGCCGCGTGAGGTCAATGGTGCAGCTCTTCTTGAAACAGTTCAGGGTGTCGGGCAGGCGTGGTGGGGTCATGCGAGGGCGGCGCGCGCTCTCAATCTTGATGACCTCCGCTCCCAGCCAGCCCAGGAGCATGCTGGTGTAGGGGCCAGCGACCACCTGGCTGAAATCCAGGACCCGGATACCGTCCAACGGGTTTGCTGCCATAGGGTGTCTTCGGCCTCCTTCTGGTCCGCCAGGGGGGCTAGATGGCCCCGGCCTGCCGCAATCGGATCAGGTCCTGGAGCGAGTACCCCAGGCGGCGGCAATAGACCTCCTCGTTGTGCTGTCCCAGGAGGGGCGCTGGCCGCCTTATAGCCCAGGGTGTTGCGGAAAAGAGATAGGGGCCGCGGGGAAGACGCACGCGGCCTGCCCGGGGATGCGTGGTTTCCACAATGAAGTTGCGGGCGTTGAAGTGTGGCGACGCCACAAACTCCTCGATGGTGTTGACGGGGAAGGCGGGAAAGTGGTGGTCCTGCAAGTGGCGGTAGATCTCCTCTTTGGTTCGCGACGAGGTCCACTCCTCCACGAGAGGCTCCAGGGCATCCCGGTAGTCGCCGCGGGAGACGCTGGTGGCCCAGATCTCGCTCTGCGCCCAGGGAGGGTTGCCGATGGCCTCTTTGAAGAACCCCCACTGCTGGTCTGTCAGGTCGGTGAAGTTGACGTATCCGTCCTTGCAGCGGAAGTTCCCGTGGGGCCCAAAGGCTGGCGCAGCCGGGCCAAACCGGTCGGGGTTCTTGCCGTTGCCGGTGAAGTGGTCAATGATGGCCCGCAGGTTGGAGAGCAGGGCCTCCTGCCCTGAGATGTCGAGATGTTGCCCCCTGCCGTCCTGTTTTCGCAGATGGACGGCGGAGAGCACCGCCACTGCACCGGTAAGCCCTGCGGCGATGTCGGCCTGGTGGGTGCTGGGTTTCACAGGGGGTTGGTCTCGGCTTGGAACGTCGGGGGTAGCATAGGCAAAGCCTCCGATGTGGGAGGCCACGAGGTCGCAGGACTTGTACGAGCGATAGGGTCCCGTCTGGCCAAAGGGGGTGATGGAGGCCACGATGAGGCCTGGCTTGATGTGGCTCAGGGCTTCGTACCCAAGCCCTAGCTGGTCGAGGAAGCCTGGAGGGGTGCTTTCTATCAGCACGTCGGCAAGGCGGACCAACCGCCTGAGCAGCGCTGCCCCGCTGGCCGTCTCAATTTCCAGCGTGACACCGAGCTTGTTGGTGTTCAGGTACAGGAACAGGCCGCTACATTCCGGGTCGAGATTGTCATCGGGGAAAGGGCCCTGGTGGCGTGCTGCATCCCCCAGCCCAGGCCTTTCGACCTTGATGACCTCGGCGCCCAGGTCTGCCAGGAGCTTCCCGCAGTAAGGCCCCGAAACGAAGCTCCCAAGCTCGACCACGGTGAGGTCAGCCAGCGCGCTCGAGTTCGCCAACCCCATCCCTCGCTATCTGATGCACCACCGAACTCGTGCCTTGCCCTGCCCCCTGGCAACAAAGAGCCCGCTTTCATGAAGGGTACGAGGAATCTCGGGACTCGGATGCCCCGGCGCCTCCCGTCCCTTGGTTCAGGCCTTGAGCTTGTAGAGCCGGATTGCGTTCTCTCGCAGGAACTTGCGCTTCGCCTCTGGCTTCAGCTCCAACTGCTCCACCTCCCGCATGGCTCGCTCGTTGTCAACCACGGAGAAGTCGGTGCCGAAGAGCACCTTGTCCTGCCCCCAGCTATTGATGAAGTGGACAAACTCCGGCTTCCAGTACTTGGGGGCGTAGGCATCGGAGCCGATGTACACGTTGGGGTGCTTCCAGGCCACCGAGATCATCTCCTCCACCCAGGGCCAGCCCGTGTGGATGCCGACGAGCTTCAGCTCAGGGAGGTCGCAGGCGATGGTGTCCAGCAGGATGGGACGGCCCACACTCCGAAAGGGGGGCCGGTCCCCGAGGTAGATAAGGCAGTGGCCCACCTGCATCTGGATGGGGATGTCCAACTCAATGCACTTGGCGTAGAAGGGGTAGTACTTGCGGTGGTCAGGCTCCATCCGGAACCAGTGGGGATAGAGGTGGGCCCCGACGAACCCCAACTCCTTGATAGCCCACTCGAGCTGTTTGAGCCCCTCCACCCCCTCCCAGGGGTCAATGCCCGCCAGGCCGTAGAAGCGCTTGGGGTATCTCTGGACCACAGCGTAGATCTCCTCGTACGGCGTCGAGTCCATGAACCCCTCGTACTTGGAGCCGACCTTGGCGGCGATGAGGAACGCCTTTTCGATCCCCGCACTGTCCATCTTCTTGAGCAATCGCTCAGCCGAGATGCCCTGGCGAACCTCGTCGGCCCTGGGAAGCTTGTTCTCCAGGATCCACTGATGCTTCCGCCGCGCCCTCCGCTCAGCCGAAGGGAGGCCACAGACGGTGTCTATCGCCAGGACCTTCGCTCCGGTTCGCGTGGCTTGTCGCGTTGCCATGAATCTACCCCTCCTGCTGCTACGTTACCTGGCCTGCCCGCCCTTGTAAAGGGCTGCTAGCAGCCCAGAGAGTTGGGCTGCGTTTTTCCGAGAAGGCCCGCAGCCTCTTCTTGCCGACGCACCGGGACTTCATGGAGTAGGGCCCTTGGGAGAGTGGAGGAGCAGCATAGCATTGGAGGCAGAGGCTGTCAAGTTGCCCGCCATGCAACAGATAGCGTTGGCCACACAGGAAAGGAGGGGAGTGTGGTACCGATGCACTGCCATTCAGTTCCCCCGCAGGCGGGGGTCCACCACGTCGCGCACAGTATCACCGAAGAGGTTGAAGGCAAAGACGACGATGCTGATGGCGAGGCCCGGGAAGATGGCAAGCCAGGGGGCCCGCTCCAGGTATTCCCTGCCTTCAGAGCTGAGCATCCGCCCCCAGGAGGGATTTGGTGGCTGGGTCCCAGCGCCCAGGAAGCTCAGGGATGCCTCAATCACAATAGCGGTCCCAATCCACAGGGAGAGGAGGACCAGCACCGAGGCGAAAACGTTGGGGAGGAGGTGGCGGAAGAGGATGCGGATGTGGGAAGCGCCGATGGCCCTGGCTGCATCCACATACTGGTTGTGCTTGGAAGAGAGCACTTGGGCGCGGATAACCCGGGCGCAGGTCGGCCAGAGCACCAGGGTGATGGAGATGATGGCAGGCCACATCCCAGGGTGCATGACGGACACCAGCGCCAGGGCCAGCAGCAGGGCCGGGAAGGTGAGGAAGGTGTCCGTGATGCGTTGCAGAATGAAATCCGTTTTCCCTTCAAAGTAGCCTGAGACCAGGCCAATGACCGTCCCCAGGGCCGACGCCCCTGCCACCACCACCACCCCCACGATAAGGGACACTCTTGCCCCCATCAGAACCCTGCTGAAGACATCCCGCCCATTCTGGTCCGTGCCGAACCAGTGGTTGCTGCTCGGGGCTTGCAGGGCCGCGCCCAGGTTTGCGTACGGTGAGTAGGGCGTCAGCCAGGGGGCAAAAAGACCGAGGAAGATGAACAGAAGGCAGAGGACGGCCGCGGTCGCCCCCAGGGGGTTCCGCTTCACCTGGAAGCGGAGATCGCGCCAACTGAGCCAGCGCCGCCCGGCAGGCTTGAGTCCTGCCGCCAGCTGCGTATCGCGTGGTTGGATGGACATAGGCCCCTTTCTCAGGATCTTTATTTCCTCTCCCCTGTGCCTGGGGAGACAAGACGCAGGGGTGGGAGTTCCTGGGACAACCTCAGGAGTACCGTATCCTCGGGTCCATCCAGGCATAGGAGAGATCCGTCAGCAGGTTGATGGCCAGGACGAGGAGGGCGAAGAGCAGGAGGTTCCCCTGGATCTGCGGGTAGTCCCGAATGAGGATGGAATCCAACGTGAGGCGGCCCAGGCCTGGCAGAGAGAAGAGCACCTCCACGATCACTGCCCCTGACATGAGGCGGTTCATCAACGTTCCGGTGAGGGTGACCACGGGGATCATTGCGTTCTTCATGGCGTGGCGGAAGAAAACAACCTGTTCCCTGAGCCCCTTGGCCCGGGCCGTCCGGATGTAGTCCTCCCTGACCACCTCAAGCAGGGAGGACCGGGTGATGCGCGCAATGGAAGCGCTGAGCGCCAGCGCCAGGATCAACGAGGGGAACAGGAAGGTGAGGAGGTTCTCCCTGGGGTTCTCCCACGGCGCGACGTACGACAGGGGGGGCAACCAGCGGAACTGGACCGAGAGGAGCAGCACCAAGAGGGTCCCCACGAAGAAGGCCGGCATGGAGAGGCCAAGGAGGGAGACACTGCGGCTGACGTAGTCCAGGAGGGTATTCCGTCGGACCGCGGCCACGACGCCGACGGGGATCCCGATCACCAGGGCGAGCAGGATAGACATGATGGCCAACTCGACGCTCACCGGGGCGGCGCGCCCAATCTGGGACCAGACCGAGCTCGGTGACCAGAGGGAATCCCCCCAGTCCAGGCGCAGAATCCCCCAGACCCAGAGGCCGTACTGGATCCAGAACGGCTTGTCCAGTCCCAGTTGTTCACGAAACCGGGCCAGCTCCTGCGCGGGCAGGTTCCCTCGCTCGCCCAGCATCAGCATCACTACGTCGCCAGGAAGCACATGCACCAGCGAGAAGATCAGCAGCGTGACGAGGACGAGCACGAGCGAAGAGAAGACGAGGCGGCGGGCGATGTATCGGTGCACGGCCGTCTCCTGCGCTGGCCGCGGTGATTGGCGATATTGTATGCTCTTGCAAAGGGGGCCGTCAAGCTCAGGGTATGAGTAGAGCGCGGTCCTTTAGTTATCCACAGGTATGCACTCCGGCCAGGGCGAGGGCTTCCCTGGGACGGGCAGCGTAGCGTCGCTGCGATGTTTCGTCCCCCAGCCAGCCGGATCAGCCCGATGACCGTGTTCCGGAGTGCTGCCATCACCTGCGGCGCAGCCCCCGTGCGCACCTGGCAGCGGTCCTCATCAAAGGTCACCTCTCGCACCCAGTGCAGCCGATTCTCCATCCCCCCGTGCCCTCGCCACAGGGTGAGGAGTCACTTCGGGCTGGCGTGGAGCGGGCCCAGCGCACCCATACGGAGGGGTTCTAACCTTCCCATACGGGAAGGATAGACTTTCCCCTGGAGGTGGCCGCCTTGAACCGAGAGCTCCTGGCCTGGGAGCACACCTCCAACACCATCCGCCCCCACCAGACCCTGGGCTATCTTACCCCACATCAACTCGTCACTCAGTGGCAACTTCAAAGAAAGGAGACAAAGTGTCACTGATCATCTGGACGAGTACACTCTCTTGCCCTTGCCCCATCACGATGTTAGAATGCAGTGCTTTCCACGGAGGCGATGGAATGGCCACGATGCTCCTGGTGATAGCTCCTGACCAGCCCATCCCCGGGCCAGGGGATGAGGAGGCGAAGCAGGCGATGGGCGTCACAGGGCAACGCCTTGCCACCGAGCACGTGAAGGCCCTCTACGCGGGGCCGGGCGAAGGGCCCCTGGGCGTCGCCCGGGCCCTGGCACAACGCCTGAGCCTGGAGCCGCAAACCCTGGAGGGCTTGGGGAGGGATGATCCATCGGCCCAGGGAGGCCTGGGGGTCGCCCCTGGGGCTTCAGGAAGCCCCCTCACCGTCCTGCGGGAGGCCGTGTCCCGACAGCCTGGCGGTACGGTGGCCCTGGTGGTGGACAGCCCCCTCGGGCAGGCCCTCCTCCTCGCCATCGCGGGGCTGCGGGATGGGCGGCCACGCTTCCTGCTGGAGCCCTACAGCGTTACGTCTCTCGAGCTCTCAGGGGAGCGCATCGTGATTACAGGATCCAACGACCGGTGCCACCTGACGGGTGCGATGCCATAGAGGTCAAAGGGTCCAGCCGGCCCCACTGCTCAGATTCCCCAGGAAACAGA
Organism: Chloroflexota bacterium; assembly: GCA_016210285.1. The sequence continues at coordinate 6,111 of JACQUN010000213.1, read as the reverse complement.
ATAGGAGTCGCTCTCGTGGTACGCTCCGGGCCCATCCAGGCGGAAGAGCAGGCGTCGAAAGCGGACAGCTATACCGCGACCGAGGTGCTGACAGCCCTGGAGCGGGAGTATGGCCCCATCCAGTGGCGACCTCGCTACGAGCCGGTGGCCGAGCTCGTCTTCACCATCCTTTCCCAGCACACCTCTGATGCAAACGCGGGGCGGGCCTTTCATCAGCTTGAACAGGCCTTCGGCTCCTGGGAGGCGGTGATGAAGGCGGACGTGGACGACGTGGCAGCGGCCATCTGGACGGCCGGGCTGGCCCGGCAGAAGGCGCCCCGGCTCCAGGGGGCGCTGCGGCAGATCAAGGCCCTGCGGGGGGAGCTTGACCTGGCCTTCCTCCGGAGGCTCCCCCTGGCCGAGGCCAAGGGGTGGCTGCGCCAGCTCAAGGGCGTGGGGCCCAAGACCGCCGCCGTCGTGCTCTGCTTCTCCCTGGGGATGCCTGCCATGCCGGTGGACACCCATGTCCACCGGGTGGCCCGAAGGCTAGGGCTCATCGAGGGAAGGGTGAGTGCCGAGCAGGCCCATGACCTGCTGGAAGCGCAGGTGGCCCCGGAGCAGGTGTTCCCCTTCCATGTGCACCTGATTACCCACGGCCGCCAGGTTTGCAAGGCCCAGCGACCCCGCTGCGAAGCCTGTGTTCTCGAGCCCCGCTGCCCCTCCAGCCGCCTGCGGCAACCCGAGGGCTCACCACCTGGACGGTAGACGGGCTGGCGGCGCTGACCTCACGTGCCCCTGGCTTTGGATTCATCCTTGTCGAAGAGTAAGGTCCCGCTGACATCCCCCAGCACTGGCCCCAGCACAGGCGTTGCGCCTTACGGGGCCTCCTGGGCCCCGCTGCGCGGCTCCTCGGGGGCAAAGGCGCGCAGCCGCCTTGCCATCTCCCGCAGGCGCTGGTCCACCCGGTAGCTGATCGTGCCAGGGGGAAAGGTGCCATCGGGCTGGCGCGCCCCGGCAGGCGTTCCCGTCAGGAGCTCCATCCCCTCGTCAATGGTGCGCGCCGAGTAGATGTGAAACTTCCCGGCCTGGACCGCCTCGATGATGGGCAGGCGAAGCATAAGGTGCTGCACGTTGCTCTCCGGGATGACTACCCCCTGCTCGCCGGTGAGGCCCTGCACCTGGCAGACCTCGAAGTAGCCCTCGATCTTCTCGTTGGCCCCGCCGATGGCCTGGATCATCCCCATCTGGTTCACCGAGCCGGTGACGGCGAGGTTCTGCTTGAGAGGGAGGCCGGAGAGGGCCGAGAGGAGGGCGTAGAGCTCGGCGGCGGAGGCGCTGTCCCCTTCCACACCCTCGTAGCTCTGCTCAAAAGCCAGCCGCGCTGAAAGGGAGAGTGGCTTGTCCTGGGCATACTTGTGGGTGAGGTAGCCGCCCAGGATCATGACGCCCTTGGTGTGGATGGGACCGCCGAGCCTCGCCTCCCGCTCGATGTCCAGAATCCCGGCGCGCCCCAACCCCACGGAGGCGGTGATCCTGGTGGGCCGACCAAAGGAGTAGTCCCCCAGCGAGAGGACAGCAAGGCCGTTGACCTGGCCCACCGCTGCCCCCTGGGTGTCCACCAGAATAACCCCCCGGGCCACGAGCTCCCTGATCCGCTCTTGAATCAGATTGGAGCGGTACACCTTCTCATCCAGGGCACGCTGGACGTGCCTCCCCGTGATGTACTCCCCACCGTCTTTGCCCGCCCAGAAGTTGGCCTCCCGGATAAGGTCGGCCAGCTCCGCAAACCGGGTGGAGAGCTTCTGGCGGTCCTCAGCGAGCCGGAAGCCGTACTCGATAATACGCGCCACGCCGCTGGCGTACATGGGCTTGAGGTTCTCTTTGGAGCAGAGGGTGGAGATGAAGGCGATGTAGTCGCGGATGTTCTCCTGGCTACTCTCCATCCTGGAATCGAACTCAGCTTTCACCTTGAACAGCTCACGGAAATCCTCGTCCAGGCCAAACAGGAGTTGGTAGAGCGGAGGGGTTCCGACAAGGGCCACCTTCACATCCAGGGGGGCAGGCTCGGGGTGGAGGCTCTTCATGGCGACAAACCCCAGGCGCTCGCCGGGCTCTTCAATGTCAATCTCCCGGCTCCGGAGGGCCCGCTTCAGGCTTTCGTACACGAAGGGGTTGCGCAGCACCTCCAGCACCGGCAGCACCAGGTATCCGCCATTGGCCTTGTGGAGGCTCCCTCCCTTGATGAGGGTGAAGTCCGTGTGGAGGAAGCCCATGTAGGTTTCCTTCTCGATGCGCCCAAAGAGGTTCGCGTAGGTGGGGTTGTCCTCGATGACCACCGGGGCGCCTTCGGCTCCTGTGCGGTCCATCAACACGTTGACCTCGTACTTGCGAAGGACAAGCTGCTCAGTCCAGGGTGAGGGGGTCGGCTGGCCCTCCTGGGGAGGAGGTGTAGGCAGGAACTCCCCGATATTGGACACCATGTGCTCCTGGACATCCTTCATGTAGCGCACGACCTCTGGCTGCTCGGTGAAGTGTTCCTGGACGTCCTCTATGAGGCCGCTCACGATATGCAGCGCCACCTCTCGGTTCAGGTTCTCCAGCTGCTCCTGCGTGGTGCGCTCCTGGTCGCGAAGCTGCTTCAGCGCAGTGCGGAGCTCGTTCTCCAGGACCTCCTTCCGCCCCCTCAGGCGCTCACGGATGTCCGGGTCCAGGCTCAGGAAATCCTGGTCGTTGATGGGCCTCCCCCCTATGACGGGGATGATGAAGAAGCCGACGGGGGTGGCCTGAATGGTGAACCCCTGCTCCTGGGCCTTCTGGTTGAGTGCGGCGAAGACCTCCTCCCGCTGCCGCTGAAAGCCGTTGCGGATCTCCTGTCGGCGGTTCATATACTCGTCGCTCTCCAGGACCTGGGGTAGCTGTTCCCGTACCCGCTGGGTCAAGGTCTTCATGCCCTGCTGGAGGCTGCGTCCCTGGCCCGGGGGCACGCACAGCGCCCGGGGACGATCAGGATCGCCGAAGTTGTAGACGTAGCACAGGTCGGGCGCGGCCTTCCCGCCTTGCGCAAGCTGCTCCAGGAAAGCCCGTATGGCTGTGGTCCTGCCGGTACCGGGCACCCCGGCAACGAAGATGTTGTAGCCCCGCTCCTGGATGGCCAGGCCGAACTCCAGGGCATGGACAGCCCGCTCCTGTCCAATGATGCCCTGGAGAGGCCCGCGGTCTTGCGTCGACGTGATCCCCAGGGTAGCCGGGTCGATAGGCCGCCGCAGCTCATCAGGGGAAAGCTCTCTTGCCACAGGGTGCCTCCTTAGCCGCTCATGCAGGGTGAGCTGCGGATGAGCCGGCGATGTGCTAAGGGGTCAAATGTCGCCCCTGGTCGCCGATGCCCCCAGTCGCGGGGTCCGTCCTCCTGACACATTGTGCTGACACATCGTGATTATCCAGGGTTGCTCCCGATGTTGCAATACGCGGCGCTGTGTGCGCAGGCCCAATGTCCTGCCGGGCACTGCGAGGTGCAGACCCTTGGAATCCCCCCAGGGGCATGAGGCGAAGGGGCTGGCCCAGAGGGCCTGCCTCGGCAGACAGAGGCGCCTAGTGGCGCCCTGGCCTTCGGCGGAACGACAGGAACCCGCCTGCCGCCAGCAGGAAGATGAGGCACGCAGTCAGTGTCAGGTTGCCCCAAACCGGCGTGATTACCGGCGTGGACACGGGTGAGAACCCGGACTGTTCCACGCGCAAGCTGAGCCCAAGGAAGGGACGCCAGGTGGAGAGGCGGAGGACGTAGCTGCCTGCCTCCTCTTCCGCAGCCTCGACCCCTGCAAGAGCGACGGCGGCACCCTCCACCGGCGAGGCATCGGAGGCGTAGCGAAGGGTCACGAGCACGGTGGCCTGGCCTGGCAGCAGGCTTCTGGTGCGAACCGTCGGCACAAGCCTGTCGAAGGCGACGACGGCAGTCGTGGCGGAGAAGGCGGTAAGGCCGTAGCGGGGGTCAGAGATGGCTGCGACGGTGTAGGCCACCTTGCCCACTGATGCGCCCACCAGATCATGGTCGAGGGCGATGTCACCGGGGAACGCCGTCCCGTCGTAGGCGTACCGCCCCTCCACCCGCAGGGGGGCGTTGCCCCCCACCTCCACCCGGGGGTGCTCGGCCTCCAGCACCACCTCCACCTTGTCCCAGACGACCTCCCGGCTCTGGGCGCTGTTCACGAGCGCAGTGATACCAAACCTGGTTTCCTCGGCCCCCGTGACCCGGAATGTTGCTCTCCCTACTTCTTCCCTGCGGTCCGTGAGGGTAAAGGCCTCCGCGGCCGGGTCGTAGGTGAGCGGGGTGCCGTTGACCCAGAGGCGGTCGCCAGGGCCCAGGGGGGCGCCATCGTACTCCAGCACTCCCCTGGCTGCCAGGGTCACCGGCTCTCCCACGTTGACTCGGCCCCGCTCCACCTCCAGGGCAGTCACCTTGACCCTGTCCCAGATAATGCTGACATTCTTTGCGTCCTGACGGAATCTCTGAATCGGCCCCGCCTGAACCCCAGTGACTGCCCACTCCTCAGCCCCCACCCGCTGGGAGCTTGCCGAGGCTGTGGCCCAGCCGTCGCCTGCCAGGGAGTAGGGCCGGCCGTTGAGGGAGAGGGTCCCTGCGGAGACCGGGGAGCCATCGTGGGCCCATTGGGCGTGGAAGGCAACCTGCTGCGTAGAGCCGACGTTGGCTCGCTCCGTGCTGGTCCTGTCCCGGTCCACCACCACGAAGGTTACCAGCGGCGCATCGCGGGCGGGGGATGGGCTGGCGTGGCCCAGGTTGTTCGCGGCGACCGCCTCCACCGGGTGCTGGCCAACCGGAAGGTCGGGGGTAGTGAAGCTGAACTTCTCCTCGGCGCTGTTGAACGCGCCATCGGCGGGCTGGGCATCCCGCCACGCTCCACCGTCCACCCGATAGCGCACCTCCTTGATGGTGTTGATGGTAACCGAGCGGCGACTTCCGAAGGGATTGCGGTTGGGGTACGGCACCTCCTCCACTTCACCGGTGTAGGCGAGGGACGAGGCATCGGTGGGGCTTGGGTGAGGTTGAAGGCTCACCGCAGGGGTTGTGTCCAGAATGTCCATGATCCCGTCCCCGTTGCTGTCCCGCCAGCCGATCTGAAGCTTCGTCCCGGGGGACAAGGTCCAGACCAGCTTGCTTCCGCCCATGAGGCTGACCATCCCTTCGTCGTCGGGGGCGTTGAGGTAGCCGCTGAACTCCACCTCCCCATCATCCGCGTCGGTGGCGTAGAAGATGTGGGCAATCTCATGGGCAACGACAAAGTCCAGGTTCTGCGCGCCCCAGCTTCCCGGTTCATCGATGGCTGCCAGGAAGGGCCCGCCCAGGTAGGCGTAGGCCACGGCTCGGCTCTGGGGGAAAACGGTGCGGGTGCGCGGGCTGCCGTCCAGGATGAAGATGGCGAAGGCCCAGTCGGTGCCCTTGCGGTTCCGCAGGTCATTGACGAAGTCGCGGACGCGGCGCATGTGGGGGCCCTGGGAGTAGCCAAGGTTGGCCATCACCTCGTTGACCCAGAGCTGTTCAGCCTTCCGCTCCGCGGGGACCCCGGGCTGGTGGTTGGGGTGGGTCACGGGCTCGTAGCTGGTAGGTACCTTCCGGTACACCTGGGTGGTGAAGGAGAGATGCGCCGCGGGCTCCTGGCGTCCCCACCAGTCCAGGGCACGCTGCACGCTGGCGATGACGCCTTCCTCCTCCTCTGGGGTCCAATTCTCAAGATTGGGGTCAATGGCGCCGTTGCTCTCCGGTATGATGATGGCTACAGCGACGCTGCCCAGCATGTACTCGCTGGTGTCGAAGTAGCCGGGAACGATGTGGCTGTGGTGAAAGGTGGAAGCGTCAGAAGGGATGTCCGGGGCCACCAGGGCATCGGACCAGGGGGGGAGTCCCGGCGCGGGCGGATCGGCGTGGACTGCGGTAGGGAACTGAAAAGCCGCCAGGAAGACGGTAAACAAGACAGCAACGGAGAGAAGGGGTTTGAGGCCCACTGGTGGCCCCCGCTTCCCAGCGGTGCTGACAGAGGGAACCCTGCCGATGGAGTAGCCCCTGCCTCGGGTCACGACCGAGAGGCCCTAAACAGTCAGCTTCCGGTAGAGGTAGGGCAG
>JACQUN010000205.1 GCA_016210285.1 Chloroflexota bacterium | reverse complement strand
GTACTGGAGCGAGGCCAACATCGCCGCCTGCACCCGCCCCGAGGGGCCGGAGCTGCTCATCGCCACCACCAAGGACTGGAAGCAGCGCAGGGCGGCGCGGGAACGGGGCTGCCCCCACGGGCGTATCCCCAAGGGGCTGGGTCTGCGGGAGCGGATGGAGCGCAAGCTCCTGACCAAGCGGGGACGCCGGCTTTACCGGCTGCGCGGCCTCCTGGTGGAGCCGGTCTTCGGCCAGGTCAAGGAAGGGCAGGGCTTCCGGCGCTTTATGAGACGAGGGCTGCTGGCCGCCACCAGCGAGGCCTCCCTGGTGGCCACGACCCACAACCTGCTGAAGCTGTGGCGCAGCGGGCGGGCGCCCTGGGGCTGGTCGAGGGCCCGCTGGAACTGAGCCGGGCAGCGACTGTCCCCACAGCATCCCAGGTCGAGGTCGCAGAGAGAGGAGCGACATTCACGCGGCCTCACCACCGCCATGGCCCGGCTCACACAAGGGGTCTATGGGACAGGCTCTGATATAGCTATATTTACAAATACGACAATATGTCCTTTTGTGTGTGGATAATGATATATATTGCTTTTCAACGTTGGTCCTGCCACACAAGTCGCCTTCCACCTCCTTGACAGGGGCCTCTTTACCGTTTATCATTTTCGCATGAGCGAACAGAACAAAGGCAGTCATGAGCTTGAGCCATACGTTTCTACGGGTGACGCCGCACGCATTCTGGGTGTGACCCATGAGGCCGTTTCACGGAAGGTGCGCAAGGGTCAGCTTCCAGCAATACGGTTGGGGCGCAACTGGGCTATTCCCACAGAAGCCCTCCTGGAGTTCGCCAAGACCTACGTGAAGGGGCCGGGGCACCGCAAGCCCAAGGCCCAGGGAAGGAGGCAGACATGACACGGGCAGCGCTGTATGCCAGGGTGAGCTCCGACCGGCAGGAGCACGAGGAGACGATACAGAGCCAGCTTGGGGAGCTCCGAGCGCACGTGCAGGAGGATGGGGTGGTGGACTGCCAGGAGTTCATCGATGAAAGCTATGCCCGGGACAACCTGGTGCGGCCCGGCCTGGACCGCCTGCGGGACCTGGTCGCCCAGGGGGAGGTTGAACACCTCTACGTCCAGCATCCCGACCGCTTGGCCGGCGGTGCGAAGCTCGTCCTGCTGGTGGAGGAGTTCCAGCAGCACGGCGTAGAGGTAGTCTTCCTCAAGGGCTCAGTTGAGGACACTCCTGAGGGGAAGCTCCTGCTGCATATGCAGGGGGCTATTGCCGAGTACGAACGCACCAAGATTATGGAGCGTACCCGCCGAGGTAAGCTCTACTGGGCCAGGCACGGGGCAATCGTCGGCGGCCACGCTCCCTGCGGCTACCGGTTCGTGCGCAGGACCGATACCAGGCGGGCGCATCTGGAGGTGGATGACTCCCAGGCCGTGGTGGTCCGGGAGATGTACCACTGGCTGGTGGAGGAGCACATGAGCACCCGGGCCATTGCCAAACGGCTGACCGAGCGCGACATCCCCACCGCAGGGAGCGCGGCCCAGTGGCAGCCCACGGTGGTGGACCGCATTCTACGGAACCCGGTAAACAAGGGCGAGTTTCTCTACTACCGGGCCGAGCGGGTGCTCCCCTCACGGCGGCGTTCCACCGACCCCTATCGGCAGAATCGCAAGAACGGGCGGAAGCCCAGGCCACCAGAGGAATGGATCACCATCCCTGTCCCGCCGATCGTGGATGCGGCCACCTGGCAGCAGGCTCAGGAGCAGCTACGGCAAAACTCTGTGTACTCTCAGCGCAACAACAAGCGTCACCAGTACCTGCTGCGGGGGCTCATCCGGTGCCCTCGTTGCGGGGCCACCTACACGGGGGCAGCACGGAACGGGCGAAGGCGCTACCGCTGCACCCGGGAAGATGCCAGCGTGTCCTCCACGGGCAAGCGATGCCTCCCAGGTTCCTTCCTTGCCGAGCCAGTAGAGGAGGCCGTGTGGGAAGCGGTCAAGGAAGCGCTTCAGCAACCCCAGGTGCTGGTGGAGGAATACAAGCGTCGCCTGGCCCACGCCAGGATGCCCGATGCGCTGGAAGCGGAGCGGAAGCAGGTGGCCCTGGCGCTGAAGCGGGTCAAGGCCCAGGAGGACCGCATCACCGACGCCTACGTCAACGAGGCAATGGAACTGGACCGCTACAAGGCGGAGATGCAGAAGCTGAGGCAGCGCCGCGAGGAGCTGGAGCGAGCGGCCCAGGATATTGAGCGGCGAGAACGCCAGGAGCAAGACAGCTGCCGTGCCCTGGAACGCCTGGAGCGGTTCTGCCGCCAGGTTGCCCAGGGGCTGGAAGCCATGACCTTCGAGGAGCGCCAGCAGCTTCTTCGGCTGGTGGTGGAGCGCATCACCGTGGAGGACGGGCGGGTCCGCATTGAGACGGTTATCCCCACTGGCGACGGCGGCGTGCAATTGCGTGCACGTCACCCTGAGCGGAGCGAAGGGTCTCACCTTAACGCAATATGAGGTAACGCTCATCTCTGCAACCAGGCGCTATCGTCCGGAGCCGCGCTGCTTCAGCTTGCCGGAGGCGTCCCGCACCTCAAACTCCACCGAGTCCCCAATGCTGGACCGCTCCTGCGGGCCCCCCGGGCCGCTCACGCCGGGGGGGGCGGCCGGGGCCGGCCCCCCCGCCTCCTGGAGCTGCCGGGCAAGGTTGTCAGCCTGCTCCTCCGTAAGGCCCAGACTCTGCTGGAGGGCCTGGGAGAGCGAGGGCGTGCCGCCTGCTGCCGGCGCTCCCGCCTCCCCGGGCCCCGGCCCGGGCCGGGCCAGGAGCATCCACAGGGAGACAGAGAGGCCCACCACCAGGGCCAGCATCCCCACGCCGAAGACTATGTATTTGCTCTTCCCGGCCATGCGCTAATCTACCTGTCCCCTTCCGAGGGGTGGGGCGGGGGCCACCGCAAAGCCCCCCGCCCCACCCATGACCTCGCACTCGGTTCACCTTTAGTTCAACTCTACGGTCTTTACCCTTGTAGGATGCCTAGTCGACAGTGACCGTCCAGGTTACCGCGAGCGTGTCATTGAGTGCCAGCGTGATGTTCACAACCTGGGAGGCGCCGACCACGCGGTCGGCATCCGTCCCGTTTTTGTCCGTAAGCTGCAGGGTCAGGATGGGACCGGCGGCGCCAGTGGCGGTAAATGTGCCGGCCGCCGACCAAACTCCGTCGCCTCCAGCGGCTCCCGCAGCGTCTATTGGATTGTTCACGTTGGTGGTGAGGTTGCCAGCCACACACAGGGCACCAGCAGCTGCATTGTTGCATGCCCGGATGCTGGCGAACTTCTCAGGATTTGTTGCCCCTGTTGTGTTACCTTGTACTCCCAGCCTGTTTCGCGCGGCGTTATGGAGCACAGGGTAATCAGTGTTGTGGATTACCTTGCTCGCCTTCAGGTTGCCGGCGGCGTCAAAGACCTTGTACTCGATCAAGCCCTTGATGCCGGCGGTGTCCTTCACGCCTCCGGTGGCGCCGCCCATGAAGGCCCACAGGGCCAGGGCGGCCATGGCGACCACCGCCAGCACTCCCAGCGGCAGGCCGACCTTCAGTACTGCTGAGTTACGCATAGTCTGGAATCCTCCTTCTTAGCTTCTGGTCTCAAGGCTCCGTGTGTCCCGGCTCCCTGGCTGTACTGTCTTCATCACCGCAAGCTCACTTCACCTCCATCCAGCGAGTCTCCGGGCTGCTGGGGTCGTTCCACACTGCCGGGAGGGCCGGTGGGCCGTAGCGAACCCCCCCTTCGGCGTGGCCCCGGCGGCGCAGTCACCGCGGGAGGCCAGCGGCGGAAGCAGGAGCGGATGCGGGCCAGCAGGAGGGCCGGCGAAACCGGGCGGCTGCAGTACCAGTCGGCGCCCAGGGACAGGGCTTCCCGCTCGGCCACCGCCCCCTCGTCACCCAGCACCAGGATGGGCGCCTCCGTCGCCTGGCGGAGCGCCGCCAGGTCTAAGAGCAGCGCGGGAATGGCCTCCCTGGCCGCCAGCACCAGGACGTGCGGCTCGCTCGACACGAGAGAGAGGGCCGCACGCCAGTCTGAGGCCTCCAGCACCCGGTAGCCGGCTCCTGCCACCAATTGCGCAATCCTCCCCCGCTCCTCGTCGCCGGGGTCCACAACCAGGACAACTTCCGCACACAGGCGCAGCTTAGGCCCTGGTCCGGGGAGATTGCAGCGACACAGCAGTGACAGTTCGGGGACGAAAGGGGGAGTCCCGGTGGTGCTGTGGTGACGGAGGCGTCACCGCGGGAAGGCGGACAGGCTGACTGCGCCTGCCAGAATCCACCAGATAGAGGCCCTGGACGCTTGCCCCGCCGGTGAAAGAGGCGGTGGCTCGAGGCACGGGCCCGGGGCCGGCGGAGCCGCGCCCTGGAGAATCAAGGGGTCATGGGCCTGCCATGACCGGCGGAACAGGCTGGCGCTGAGGGGCCAGGATGAAGGGGGCCTGTTCGAGCAGGTAGCCGACCCCGGGGACGGGACGAACCGCATAGCCCATCGGGCCCAGGCGGCGACGGAGCCGCATCACGAGATGTTTGAGGGCCTCCCTTGAGGCGGCGCTGGTCTCGTGCCAGAGCAGGCCCTGCAGCACTTGGTGCGTCACCACCCTGCCCTCGTTGTTCCACAGGGCCATGAGAAGCTGGAACTGCATGGGGCTGAGACTGACAGAAGTACCGTTCACCTTCACCCGATAGGTGGAGGGCTCCACCTCGATGGGCTTGGCCTGATGGAGGGCTGGCGCGCTGCGGCGGAGGCGGGCCGCGGTGGCCCGCAAGCGGGTGAGAAGCCAGGCGAGGTCAACCGATACCGGGATACAGTCGTCAGCGCCGCGCTCCACGATCATCGCCTCCCGCTCGGGGTCGCCGCAGGGACAGAAAACGACGATACCGCAATCACCCCCGGCGGCACGCAAGGTCTTCATGATGTCGAAGAGCCTCTCATCGGCATCCTCAGTGGTGATGTAGAGGAGCCGCTTTCCCCCTGTATCCATGTTAAGGATGTTCCCTAGCAGGGGCAACGGCTCTATGCCCCCGGAGAAAGCCCGGACGGCTCCGGATCGCGCGTGGAATCCATTCGGAACGTTGGCGTCGGCTGCTGGCGAGGCGGTGTCACTTTGCCGGCAAGGAGCTTGCATGAGGCACCCCCTCCGATACCGGTCTATGAATATCTATCCGGGTCTGGCAAATCGACGCGCGTCCACCATAGTGGACCGCCAACTCGCCAAGAAGTATACCCCCCAAATTCATAATGGTAAAGCTCATAATGGTCAAGCTCATAATGGTCAAGAACTGGTCAATTACCAGGATATATGACCCACTTCACCACCAACATTGGCCCACCCCGGGCAGTGGTAGATGGGCCGCGTCTCCAGCAGGTCCTTAATGGCCGGAAGAACTGCTCCACCAGCAGGAGCCGCTTGTGCTGGCGGGCCACCTCCTCCGCGGGGAGATCGGTGTTGGTGCGCAGCACGAACTTCCCGTCGTAGCGCGCCTCGGCGGCCTTTGCTTCAGCCTGCCATCGCTCGGCCTCGGCCCTGGCCTTTCTACGGCGACCTCGGCCCTCTTTGTCTCCAGTTCGAGGGAGACGAAACCTTGATAGCAGTCAACTTCCTGGAAGAACAGGGCTGTGGCTTCCTCCGGCTTGGCTCCCTGGGAGGTGGCGACGTGGGCCAGGAGTTCAGCCAGGCGGGCAAGCTCCCCTTCGCCGAAGCCTTGCCTTG
>JACQUN010000212.1 GCA_016210285.1 Chloroflexota bacterium | reverse complement strand
TACTCGTCCAGACGGAAGTAGCTGGCGACGTCCTCGGGGAAGCCCACGCCCTTGAACACCCCCATGTCCTTGCCGCTGGAGAAGACGAAGGTGTTGGCAATGGCTGTGTTGATGTGCATCACCCTGCGCACCACGAGGTCATCGTCCGGCACCCCTTCGCCCTCAGCCCCGTGAGGCAGGACGAAGTAGCGCCAGATTTCGGGCGGGTTGTGGACCTTGGCCCCAGGTCGGACGGGGATGGGCTCCGCGTGGAGCACCTGGAAATGGGCCCTGAGGAAGCTCTCGGTGTCGTTCCTGGCCTGGGGGGCCATGAACATGATGTGCAGGGCATAGGAGTCGGCGAAGTCGGGATAGAGGCCGTAGATGGCGAAGCCCCCACCCAGGCCGTTGCCCCGGTCGTGCATGTTCGCGATGGCCCGGAATACGTCGTGGCCGGGGAAACGCCGACCGGCGGTGTCCAGCATCCCGAAGAGGGAGCAGGCGTCTATGACCTTGGGCTCTCCATAGCGGTTATCTGGATTCATCTGGCCTCGCATCGTTCACCCCATGACTCGAGAAGAGTGGCCGGCCGGTGTGCTCATCGGTTGGGGCGGCCTCCCGTTTCCAAAGAGCCAGGCCTGCCGCAGGTGCCGGGGGAGCCTCACCAGGCCGAAGTTGTCCGCCACCAGGTGTTCCTGGAAGCGGCTTACGTCCACCTGCTCCTGCATCAGCCGATACAACACACCTGCCTGCTCGATATCCTCCAGCAGGACAAATCCTACCAGTCGGTTCCCCTTGATGATGGCCTTTCGGTAGACCGCCCCTGCCTCCTTGCTGAGGATTGTGCAGCCGTCCTCAGGTGCCGGATCAAACATCCCTCCGGAGGCCAGGGCCAGGTCGAAGTAGCTGAGGGCGTTCATGGCGGTGCAGCCGTCATACTGGGCAGGGGCACCCGCCATGTTGAAACCGGCGATTCGGCCCCCAATGAAGGCGTTGGGCCAGATGGCTACTACCCGGGGTGCCTTGTAGATGAAGTCGTGGGCCTCGACGGCATCCCCACACGCGTAGATACCCGGCACTGAGGTCTCCATGTATTGGTCCACCAGGAAGCCCCTCCCCACCCGGATAGGCGTGCCCTGGGCTAGCTCCACCCGTGGCCGGACGCCGACGGCCATTCCCACCAGGTCACAGGGAACCTCCTCACCGTTATCCAGGAGGACGCCGCCCACGCCGGTGGCCTTGGCATCGGGCAGGACCCGGGCAACGCTCCGACCGGTGAGCAGCCGGACTCCCAGCTCCTGGAGGCGCGCCTCCATCCGTTGCGAGGCAGCGGCGTCCATCATGCTGGTGAGGATTCGCTCCCGGAGCTCCACCATGGTGACCTGCACCCCGCCCCGGCGGAGCAGGGCATGGGTGAGGCTGCAGCCGATGAGCCCACCGCCCACGACCACCACCCTCTCGGCGCCCTCGCGCATGGCCTGGAGCAGCCGGCGGGCGTCGTCCAGGGTGACAAAGGTGTGGACCCCCCGCAGGTCGAGGCCGGGCATGGGGGGCATGATGGGTGTTCCGCCAGTGGCCAGCAGGAGCCTTTCAAAGGGGAGGTTCTCGCCGTTGTCCAGGGCGACCGTTCGGCCAGGCACATTGAGCTGAAGGGCCTTCGTCCCCAGGCGCGTCTCCACTCGGTTTCTGCTGTAGAACTCCTTGTCCCTGAAGAGCATCCGCTCGTCGAAGGTGCGCTCGCCCATGAGGAACTCGGCGATGGCCGGCCTGGAGTAGGCCGGGTACGGCTCCTCGGAGACGACGGTGATTGAGCCGCGGGGATCAACCTCGCGGATGGTCTCAGTCGCTGCGATGCCGCCCGCGGAGTTGCCGACAATCACGTACTTGGGCACGTCTTGACTCCTAGCTCAGGACGAGGGCTCGGTTGGGGCAAACGGTAACACAGACTGGGACTTCCCGTCCAGGGCACAGGTCACACTTGACGATCCCCAGGCGGGTCGGGTCTCGAAAGATGACACCATAGGGGCACGCCACAATGCAAGTCCAGCATCCTATGCACTTCTCCGGCTGGTAGTTGACCACGCCGGTGAGGGGGTCTTTCATCAGGGCCCCGGCGACGCAGGCCCAGACACAGCGGGGCTCGTCGCAGTGTCGGCAGTTGATGGCGAGGGAGATCGGGCCTTCCTGCTGGAGGAAGATGCGCTTCGTCGGGGGAGGCTGCTCATCCTTAAAGGCCCGCAGCACATCGCGGGACTGGGAGTGCTCCGCAGCGCAATAGACCTCGCACAATCGGCAGGCGACGCAGAACTCCTCTTGCGGGTCGACCCGTCTCACCACGTCTCCCTTCTCTGCCACTGTGCAACCCCCCCTCTTTGAGCCGGCGATAGCCTCTCTCCTGAGCGATGCGAAGGCACGGCAGGCCTGCCCCTGCATGGGGAATAACCCCCTATCTTTATCACTGAACGGCCCGCTTGTCAAGCCCGTGTTGTATTCTCCCAGGGTCTTTCGATTGTCACTCTGAGCCCTTCGGCAACTCAGGGTAAACTCCGCGAAGGGTCTCCCTCTTCCATGAGATTCTTCGGTCGCTTCGCTCCCTCAAGAATGACAACGGCGACACTGCCAGCAGAACTAAAAGACCCTGGCGCTGGGTACACGTCGTTGACGCTCTTTCTGGTACGGACTATACTGGCTGGAAATCCTACTCAACGCTCCAGGAGTGCACGCCCATGAAACTCTCCTGCCTCCAGGAAAATCTCTCCAAGGGACTGGCCACCGTGGGCCGGGCGGTTGCCACCCGCACGACGCTGCCCATCACCCAGAACGTCCTTCTCTCCACGGACCAGGCGCGTTTGCGCCTCGCCGCCACGAATCTGGAGATCGCCGTCAGCACCTGGATCGGTGCCAAGGTCGAGGAGGAAGGGGCCATCACCATCCCTGCCCGGCTGCTGACCGAGCTGGTGGCCTCCCTCCCCAACGATCGCATTGATCTTGTGGTGGCCGACCGTCCCCGTGGACTCCGTGTCCAATGCCTGCGGGTCACCGCCACGATCCACGGCACCGACGCTGAGGAGTTCCCGCCCATTCCCTCCGTGGAAGGCGGGGTCACCGCCCGCCTGAGCCCCCAGGGCCTGCGCGGCGCCATCAGCCAGGTGGTGTTCGCGGCTGCCACCGAGGACTCCCGGCCTGTGTTGACCGGCATCAAGGTGGAGTTGGAGGGCCAGGGCTTCACCTTTGCCGCTGCCGACGGTTTCCGGCTTGCGGTCCGCAAGGGGGCGACCGAGGAGGCTCTCTCCGAAGCGGTGAGCTTCATTCTGCCGGCCAAGACGCTGGCGGAGCTGAACCGCCTGCTGGGCGACCAGGACGAGCCTGTGGAGCTCACCGTTTCGCCTTCCAAGAGCCAGGTGCTCTTCCGTCTGAAGAACGTGGAGATGGTCTCCCAGCTCATCCAGGGCACCTTCCCGAACTATGGGCAGCTCATCCCGCAAAGCTACGCCACCCGCGCGGTGGTGAGCGTCCCCGACTTCCTGCGCGCGACGCGTACTGCCTCCATCTTCGCCCGCGACGGCAGCGGTATCATCCGCGTCCAGCTCTTCCCGGGCGCGCCGGGCAAGCTCACGGTGAGCTCCCGGGCTGAGGAAATGGGAGAGAACGCGGGGGAGCTGGATGCCAAGGTGGAGGGAGGCGAGGCCAAGGTCGCCTTCAACAGCAAGTACCTGCTGGACATTCTGCAGAATACGGGCAGGGACGAGGTTGCGTTGGAGGTGACGACCCCCTCCAGCCCCGGCGTCTTCCGCCCCGTGGGCGACGACGGCTACGTCCACGTGGTCATGCCGATGTTTGTCCAGTGGTAAGAAGTCTTCCCGGAAGGAGACGGATATCTATGCCTAACCCCGTAGTGCACTTTGAGATCATGGGCAAGGATGCCAAGAAGACCCAGGCCTTCTACAGCAACCTGTTCGGGTGGAAGATCGATTCAAACAACCCGATGCAATATGGCCTGGTGGACACCGGCGTCAAGGGCGCCATCGGTGGGGGTGTTGGGGCTGATGAGGATGGCAAGCCGGCGGTGCGATTCTTTGTGGAGGTGCACGACCTCCAGGCGTACTTGAAGAGGGCGCAGCAGCTCGGGGGCAAGACAATCATGCCACCTACCGAAATCCCCAACATGGTCACCATGGCGATGTTTGTAGACCCTGACGGGAACGTCATCGGCCTGGTGGAGGCAGAGCCAGCAGCCCGGTAGCGGCACCAACTGAGGAGGCTGTGCCCCCCTGCTTGCGCACCGTCTCCAGGGTCGGGCATATTGTCCCGTGAAAACCCGGCACACAATCATCGGATAAAACGCGGGAACTGAACACCACCCCCATGTTCGTGCAGTGGTAGCGTTAGTTAGCAAGGAAACAGATGCCGACCATTCGGCGCATTGGGGCATACCGCCTCTTCTTCTATGCAGGTGATAGAGACGAGCTGGAACACATCCACGTGGAGCGAGATGAGAATGTGGCAAAATTCTGGTTGGATCCCGTGAGACTAGCAGGCTGCGGAAAAAGGGGAAGTGCAGAGGGGCGAAGCCCCTTTGCCGGGAGTCTGAGGG
>JACQUN010000203.1 GCA_016210285.1 Chloroflexota bacterium | reverse complement strand
CTCCTGGAGATCGCCGACATCTTCGTCGTCCACAAGGCCGACCGAGAGGGTGCTGGACACCTCGCCACTGAGCTGGAGGCTACGCTGCACCTGGTCCCCAGGGCAGGTTGGCGCCCTCCGGTTCTGCAGACCCAGGCCCCCAAAGGGGAAGGGGTGGACGTGCTCCACCGGGCCATCCAGGAGCACCGCGCTGCCCTGGAAGGCTCATCCCGGCTGGCCGAAAAGCGGCGGCAACGGAGGCAGCAGGAGTTCCTGAAGGCCGGCGAGGAGGGGGTGGGTGCCGTGCTGCGAGATCTGATCCGCCAGGAAGGGCATTTGGCGGCGAGGGCAACCCAGGTGGCTGACGGCCAGGCCGACCCCTTTGCCGCCGCACAGGAGGTGCTGAAGAACGGCGCTCTCGTGCAGGATTGGCTAGCATCGCTGGGGAAAAAGCCGTGAGCGGATAGAGGCAGCCACAAGTGCCTTCTGCACCGCCATCCACCCGGCAGGCCGTGTTTCTGGGGCTGGACCTGACAAATAGCCCCGCAAGAGCTTCTGCCTACGCAGTCCTGGACAGCCACGTCCGGGTATGCGCCCTCGGATACCTCCGCCAGGACGCTGAAATCCTTGCGTGCATCCTGGATGTCAAGCCCACTGTGGTTGCGGTGGATGCCCCCCTGGGTCTGCCTCAGGGCATGTGCTGCCTTGAAGAGGGCTGCCCATGCAGCCCCACCTCCCAGCGTAAAGGTCGCGCCTGCGAGCAAGGGCTGGCCCGCCTGGGCATCGGCTGCTTCTACACCACCAAGCGGAGCATCATCAAGGGGATGGTATATCGCGGCATCGCGCTACGCCGGGCGCTGGAGGCCCGTGGCGTGGCGGTTCTGGAGGTCTTCCCCTACGCCTCGAAGGTGTTGCTCCTTGGGCGGGACATACCCAAGAAAAGCACGCCACAAGGGAGGGCCTTTCTAACGAGCTGGCTTTGCCAGGCGGTTCAGGGGCTGGATGGCCTGTCGCGTCCCCTGACGCATGACCAGTGTGACGCCATCGTGGCTGCGTACACTGCTCTCCTTCGCCACCTGGGCAAGACCACGGCCCTGGGCGTCCCAGGGGAGGGTCAGATCACGGTGCCTGCTCTGGGCCAGCATCCAGGGCGGGCCTAGTGGGCCAACCACGGCCCCCGGCCCGATAACGCACACACCGACTTGACAGCCCTGGCACCCTGTGCTACTTTGGGCAAGCCCAGCGGAATGGAGGGGAATCGGGCTTCCTTAATAAACAGCCAGGCCAGGAGCGGCCGAGCTTGTCCAACGCCTATCCCGGATTGTTTGCACGGAGAAGCCCGGCCTGTGAGTGAGCCCATGTCTTCTCCGAGTGCCCAAACTACCAGGGCCTGCACATTGACCCTGTCTTTGCATCGAGGATTATCATGACCACCTCGCCACCCGCCGAAGGGCGCAGCGCGCTGCCCCGGCAGCTTTGCAAGAGCCTGTTGGAGCGCCGATACCTCATTTTGGCAAGCAACCGGGGGCCACTTGAATACCACTTGACACCCGAAGGCATGATGCACCCCCGGCGCGGGAGCGGGGCAGTGGTCACCGCTTTCAGCAGCCTTATCCACTCCACCGAGTTCACCTGGGTAGCCAGCGCTATGGGGGAGGGTGACAGGCGAGCATCGGAGCAAGCAGGCGCGGGCCGCATCAAGTCGCCGGTTCCAGGCCACCGGATCCATGTTCGCTTTGTGACCACCCCCAGGCGAGCCTATCACAAGTTCTACAACATCTTCTGCAATCCCCTCCTCTGGTTCCTTCAGCACTACATGTGGAGCTCCGCCTACACCCCGAATATTGATAGCGCCGTTCTGGACGCCTGGGAGACGGGCTACGTGCCAGTGAACCAGGCGTTCGCAGAGGCGCTGGTCACCGAGGCAAGGGGACAGGGCCGCCCGGCGTGCATCATGCTCCACGACTATCATTTCTACCTGGTCCCTTCCCTCCTGCGACAGCAGCTCCCAGATGCATTGCTCCACCACTTCATCCACATCCCCTGGCCCTCACCGCGCCTCTGGCAGCTCCTCCCGGCGGGGATACGCAACGCCATCTTCCAGAGCCTCTCCACGTGTGATGTGGTTGGTTTCCAGTCGGTCCTGGATGCTCAGAGCTTTCTTGAGGGTTGCCGTTTTTTCCTGCCTGACGCCCAGGTTGACTTCACTGCTGGCACCATCAACTGGCAGGGCCGGCGCACTCTGGTACGGGCGTACCCCCTGTCTATTGATGTGGAAGAGATCCGACGCATCGGGACGTCGCCACGCGCCCTGGAGTATGAGCGGCAACTGCGGACCGTGTGTGTGGAGAAGACCATCGTGCGTGTGGACCGGGCCGAGCCCAGCAAGAACATTGTTCGCGGCTTTCGCGCCTACCAGCTCCTCCTGGAGCAGCACCCCGAGCTCTCCGGCAAGGTCAAGTTCCTGGCCTTCCTGGTTCCCTCCCGCACCCACATCAAACAGTACGAGCGCTACCAGGAAGAGATTGACGGGGTTGTGATAGGTATCAACAGCACCTTTGGCAAGGAGGGCTGGCAACCCGTCCAGGTCTTCTACGAGAACAACTATACCCAGGCCATCGCGGGCATGCGGCTGTACGACGCCCTCCTGGTGAACCCGGTGGTGGATGGGATGAACCTGGTCGCCAAGGAGGGCCCTGTGATCAACACCCGGGCCGGGGTGCTGATCCTCTCGGAGGGCGCTGGGGCGTGGGAACAGCTCAAGGGGGAGGCCCTCTCGGTGTCTGCGGCAGACCTGGAGGGGACCGCCGCAGCCCTCTACCAGGCCCTCGCCATGCCCCCTGAAGAGCGGGAGAAGCGGGCGGCGCGCCTGGCGGAGGCGATTCAGCGAGAGGACGTCCACGACTGGCTGAAGCGTCAGCTTGAGGACCTCTGCGCCCTGGCCTAGGCCCCGGCCCCGGCTCACCGGGTCCGCACTCCTACGCCCCCCACTCCTGTAAGAGGAGCGTCGTTGTCCACTGAGAGGGCACACCCCTCTTCACGCCTGCGGGGGCGTGTGTCCTCCAGGTGGCTCGTGCTTTTCGTCGCCTGCGTGGGCTCCTTCGCCACCACGCTGGACAGCGGGATGGTGAGTGTGGCCTACCCAGCCCTGGCCTCGGCCTTTGGCACCAACATCTCTGCGGTGGTATGGGTTACCGCCGCATACTTCCTCACCAGCACCAGCCTGTTCCTCACCGTGGGCTGGGTTGGGGATGTCCTGGGCCGCCGGAGGATCTTCATCCTGGGCTTCATCATCTACTCCCTGGGTATCGGCCTCTCCGCCCTTTCCACCAGCATTCTGATGCTCATCTTCCTCCGGGTCTTCCAGGCCATCGGGAGCTCCATGATCGTCGCCACCACCCAGGCTATTGCAGTGGCTGCATTCCCAGGGCAGGAGCGGGGCAAGGCCATTGGCATTCTCAACGGCGCAGTGGGCCTTGGCCTGGCGGGAGGCCCGTTCCTGGGGGGCATCCTGCTGGACACCCTGGGATGGCCCGCGATTTTCTACACGCGAGTCCCCATCGGCCTCCTCGGCGCAGTGCTGTCCTGGGTCATCCTCCAGGAAGGGGAAGAGCGCACCCCCACGATGCCCCGGGTGGACTTCATGGGTGCTTTCCTGCTCCTGGTGAGTGTGGCGTCTTTCCTGCTCATGGTGAACCAGGCAGGCCGACTGGGACTGGACTCTCCGCTGGTGTGGGCTCTCGCGGGTGCCGCCGTGTTCTTCCTGCCCGTCTTCCTGCTCGTGGAGCGCCGTGCCCAGCGTCCCATCCTGGACTTTCAACTGTTCCGCTACCGTGCCTACTCCCTTTCGATGGTCGCGATCCTCTTCCACTTCCTCACCTGGAGCGCGGTAACGCTCCTGGCCCCCTTCTATTTCCTGGGGGCCCTGGGGTTTTCGCAGGCGCGGATGGGGCTTGCACTTTCAGCCTTCCAGGTCCTCCGCATCCTTGTGGGCCCGGCCAGCGGGTGGCTCTCCGACCGCGTGGGCACGCGGGTGCTGACCACCGTGGGGATGCTGGTTCTGAGCAGCGGGCTTCTGCTTCTGGGGAGCGTGAGGGTCGGGTCCGGCTGGCCGCACCCCGTGTTGGCGTTGCTGGTGATGGGCCTGGGGACCTCCCTCTTCGAGCCCGCCAACAGCAGCGCTGTCATGGGGAGCGCTCCAAGAGAGCGCCTGGGCACTGCCGCTGCATCTATCGCTACCAGCCGCGGCATCGCCCTGGCCAGCGGGGTAGCCCTCTCGGGGGCTATCTTTACCCTGCGCTCTGGCAGCTACGAAGCACGCCTCCAGGCAACAGGGATATCCGCCGACGCCCTTCGCCGGACTGCCCTGGTGTGGGGCTTCCGGGACGCGGTCCTGGTCTGCTTTGTCCTGGCCCTGGTGGCCGTGGCGGCCTCAGCGATGCGTATAGCCCCGAGGTCTGCAAGGGGTCAGGGCAACCAGTAACGAAACGCCCATCCCAACGACGCTGGGGAGGTCAAACGGGTGCTACTCCTGGCGACGTAGATACACCCAGTGGTAGACTACCGCCGCCAGGATCCCGCCCACCAGGGGGCCAACCCAGTAGATCCAATGGTTTGACCACTGCCCCGCTACCAGGGCCGGCCCAAAGCTCCGGGCAGGGTTCATGGAGGCCCCGGTGAGGGGCACGCCCACCAGATGGTCCACCAGGACGGCAAAGCCAATGGCCAGGGGGGCGAGGGAGCCAAAGCCCTTGGGGTCTATGGCTGTAGCAAAGACCACCCAGACCAGCAGGAAGGTGAGGATAATCTCTGCGGCCAGCCCTGCACCCGCCCCAACGCCCTGCCCAAGGGCGTGGGCTCCCAGGGCTCCACCGTCGCCGGGGACGATAAACCTGAGCAGGAGTGCACCGACAATTGCCCCCACCAGTTGGGCGATGATGTAGAGAATACCCCTGGCCACGCCGATCTTGCCGGTGACCAGGGCTGCGACCGTGACCGCCGGGTTGATGTGGCCGCCTGAAATCTTGGCGGTGGCGGCAACCAGCAGGGCGATGGCCAGGCCGTGGCCAATGGCGATGGCCAACAGGCGTGCTGCGGTCATGTCGCCAGTGCCCAGCATGCCGGTGACGACCACCGTCCCTGCCCCAAGGAAGACAAAGAGCAACGTCGCGAGGAACTCGGCGAGACCAGCGCGCAGGTCATCCTGGGTCATAACGCCTCCCTTTGCAGAAGCAGCCATTTCAATCCCTCCCTTCTCATTGGCTCAGTGTCGAAACAACTGCAAGCGGTCCGATCCGCATATGCCAGGGGGATGGATGCTGCCACCCATCCCCCGCTCTCCATCGTTAGGGGTCAAGCGCTGCCTAGGTCCCGAAGCGGACTTCGGCCACGGTGTCCTTCCAGGAGACGCCCTTGGTGCCCCAGAAGATCTCGGCAACCTTGTCCACAGCAGCCACCAGGTCCTTGGCAGCCTGGGGGTTGACCTGCTGCTTGTTGGTGGAGCACAGCTTCTCTGCTTTCCAGAACGTGTCGTGGAGGTCGGGGTACTTCTGCAGATGCTCCGGCTTGAAGTAGTCGGACCAGAGGATGCTCAGCTCCTTCTTGCAGAGTTGAGCGTGCTCCTCCTTCACCCCGACATAGCGGCTGCTGGTATTCTCATAGGCTGTCCAGACATCAGGGCTGTCGGTGGACGCTGGCGTCTTGAGCGCCTGGATCCGCATGACCATCTTGAGCACGGTCTGTGCCGCTATCTTGGCGGCGATAGGGTCGTAGATGCCGCAGGGGATATCGCAGTGGGCAGAGGCCTGTGTGGCTGGCAAGGCGCGGAGTACCATGCTGACCGTTCCCTTGAGCACCTTCATCGCTTCCTCCTAAATGTGAGCTATTTGGTAGCATTAGCACTTACAAAGTATAATACGCTGTGTGCCCCATGACAAGGGCAGCGTCTGCCCTTCCTTACGAGTCCTCATCATAGCATAGTCTGAGCGTGATGAAGAAGCTCCAACACGGCACAGCGCGCTGGAACTGGGCGATCAGGCCGCTGCGCGGGCTTTACCATGTGGTCGCATTCCTGCTCGCCTCTCGCGTGGAGGTCGCCGGATGGAGCATGCACCCGGCCCTCGCCCCAGGGGAATACGTGCTCTTCGACCGCCTGGCTTACTGGTCCCGCAATCCGGAACGAGGTGACGTCGTGCTGGCGCGAGACCCACGCCCCGGTAATAGGAGCATCATCAAGCGGGTGGTCGGCGTGCCAGGAGATACCATCCGGGTTACGCAAGGGGGGGTCCTGGTCAATGGAACCCCTGCCCCGGAGCAGAACGCCAGCGGGCAGGACCACCTCACCTCTTTTCAGGAAAGCGAGTGGCTGCTGGGCAGGGAGGAGTACTTCCTTCTGGGCGATGCCAGGGAGCGCAGCACGGACAGCCGCTCTTTTGGGCCAGTTCCGCGGAAGGCCATCAAAGCAAGGGCCTGGCTCGTGTACTGGCCCTTGAAACGATGGCGCACAGTGGATTGAGGTCGCGGAAAGGGGCGATGACAGCCCCAGCGAACAGGAAAAGGGCTATGAGACTATCTCAAAACTCTAAACCGCTCATGGTTCGACACGCTCACCACGAGCGGTGGAATGACCCTTCCGTTCGTCCTGAGCTTGTCGAAGGACGTTGTAAAGGACTTTTGAGATAGTTTCTAAATGGCCCCTGCGGCCCTGCGCGCTGCTCGAACCGTATCCTCCACGTCCTGCCCCGTGTGGGACAGGGAGACAAAGGCCGCCTCGAAGGCCGAGGGGGCCAGGTACACGCCCTGCTCCAGCATGGCGTGAAAGAAGCGAGCGTACGCCTTCGTATCAGCGGCAGCAACGCTCTCCCACTCCGCCAACGGCCCAGGATGGAAGAACAGGGTCAGCATGGAGCCGACCCGCTGGATTGTAGCCGGGTGCTCGCTTGAGCCGACCGCCTCCTGCAGCCCTGCCTCCAGCTCCGCCGAGCGCCGCTCCAGTTCCTCATAGACGCCTGGTTTTTGAAGGGCCAGCAGCGTTGCAATGCCGGCGGCCACGGCGATGGGGTTCCCGGAGAGGGTCCCCGCCTGATAGACAGGCCCCAGGGGCGCCACCTGCTCCATGATGTCGCGGCGGCCACCATACGCCCCCACGGGCAGCCCGCCGCCAATGATCTTCCCCAGGCAGGTCAGGTCGGGCGTCACGCCGTAGAGGGCCTGTGCACCCCCATAGGCGACGCGGAAGCCGGTGATGACCTCGTCAAAGATGAGCAGAGCTCCGTGACGGCGCGTGATCTCCCTGAGACCCGGGAGGAACCCCTCGCGGGGCGGCACCACCCCCATGTTCCCGGCCACAGGCTCCACGATGACGGCCGCGATCTTCTGAGGGTGGGCCTGAAAGAGATGCTCCACCGATGGCAGGTCGTTGTAGCGGGCCACCAGGGTTTCCGCAGCGAAGGAGGGAGGCACACCGGCGCTGTCGGGCACGCTGAGGGTGGCGGCCCCGGAGCCCGCCTTCACCAGCAGGGCATCGGCGTGGCCGTGGTAGCACCCTGCAAACTTCACTATCTTGTTCCGCCCGGCGTAGGCACGGGCTACCCGCAAGGCGCTCATGCACGCCTCTGTGCCAGAGTTGACCAGGCGGACCAGGTCAATAGAAGGGAAGGCCTGCTGGATCAAGCGGGCCAGCTCAACCTCCCCAGGGGTGGGAGCCCCAAAGCTGGTGCCCCGGGCCGCCGCCTCCCGCACCGCCAGCACCACGGAGGGATGGGCGTGCCCCAGGATGAGAGGCCCCCAGGAGCCCAGATAGTCAATGAACTCGTTGCCGTCGGCATCCCAGATGTGGGAGCCCTTGCCCCGGGCGATGAACAGCGGCTCGCCGCCAACGCCACGGAAGGAGCGCACCGGGCTGTTGACCGCACCCGGGATACGGGTAATCGCCTCCTCATGGAGGCGGTGGGAGAGGTCGCGCCTCATCGCGGCCGCCTCCTCTGCCAGTCCTCGCCCGCCATAGGCCAGGGGTTCTGGCCGGTAACCTGGGTGAGCTGCACAAAGACGCCGTGGCACGACTTTGGGTGAAGCCAGGCCAAACGCACCCCCTCCTGCTCCATTGTGGCGGTCACTATGCCACCATTGCGCCGGACCCGCTCCATCGCCGCGTCCAGGTCATCCACCGTGAAGATGGCCAGGTACGGCCCTTCCCCATGCCGCTCCAGGTAGCGGGCGGCGGAAGCGTCGCCGCGGGTGGGTGTCACCAGCTCAAGAAAGCTGCTACCGTAGTGCCTCCCCCTCCCCACGGGGAGGTAGGCCGCCCGCACCCCGTACTCCAGTTCATGGAGGTTGGTGGGCAGAAGGTTGAAGGCACGGTGGGCCTGATAAAGGGCCGCGCCCAGGTCCCTCACCAGGATGACCGCTTGCTTCAAGTCTTTGACCACAGCCCGCCTGGCGAACTTGCGCCAACCCGGCCCCGCATCGGGCCAGGGGTTCCGCGGGTTGACGGGCTGGGTCAGGGCGAGGAAGGCGCTCAGGAAGGAGCGGGGGTGCACGAAGGCCGTCCTGGAATCGGGGCCATCGGAGGTCCCCGTGATAGCCATGCCCAGCCCCTTCAGGCGCGCAGCGGCGGCATCGCGGTCCTCCACCTCCAGAACCAGCATGTAGACCCCCTCACCGCGGCGCTCCAGGAAGCGGGCGCCCGCGGACCGGGGGTCTACCGGCTGGACGATCTCGATGAAGGTGCTCCGCATGGGGAGGATGGCGTTGACGAGCCCGAATTGCCTCAGCTCGTGGCGCGCACAGGGGACCAGGCCGAACAGGGCCTCCCAGCGCTGAAGCGCCGTTTCCAGGTCTTTCACAATGACCACCAGTTGCCGGATGCGACTCAGCATGGCGCCCCCTGACGGCTCGTGAACACAGAGCCTTTTGGCCCCTTACTATACCATGCCCCCAGGGGCAACAGACGGGGGCAGCACGTCTTGCCTTTCGGCGCACGTTTCAGTATAGTGTATCCGTTTTCTTGCCGATGGAGGATGTTGCTATGCCTGGTCCGCTCACCCCCTATCGGGTCCTTGACCTGAGCGACGAGAAGGGGTTCTACTGCGGCAAGATGCTCGGGGACCTGGGCGCAGACGTGATCCTGGCGGAGCCCCCAGGCGGCCACCCTGCGCGCAACATTGGCCCTTTCTACCAGGGCATCCCCCACCCGGAGCGGAGCCTCCTCTGGTGGTCTCTGAACACCAGCAAGCGGGGCATCACCCTTGGCCTGGAGACCGCCGACGGTCGTGCCCTCCTCCGCCGCCTGGTGGAGCGCGTCGACGTGGTGGTGGAGTGCTTTCCGCCAGGGCACATGGCGCGCCTGGGCCTGGGTTTCGACGACCTGGTGAAGATCAACCCCCGCGTCATCCTCACCTCCATCACGCCCTTCGGCCAGACGGGGCCCTATGCCCACTACAAGGGCGCAGACATAGTCGGTCTGGCCATGGGCGGCCTCATGTACATCATCGGCGACCCTGACCGTCCGCCCGTGCGGGCCAGGGCCTCTCAGGCCTATTTCTGTGCCTCCCTGGTCGCGGCCCTCGCCACCCTCCTGGCGCTCCACAACCGGGAGGCCAACAGCGAGGCACAGTGGGTGGACGTCGCGGTCCAGCAGTCGGTCACCTGGTTTACACCCCCCACCTTTGAGAACTGGGACCTGGAAGGGGTTATCATCAAACGCGTTGGCCCTGGCCGGCCCGTGGGCCGCTTCGCCCGAAGGGTCATCTTCCCCTGCAAGGACGGGCACGTGGCCATCATGGGGGTGCTGGGCAGGGAGTGGCCGGCCTTCATCGGGTGGATGGACAGCGAGGGAGCCGCAGGGGAGCTGAAGGACCCCAAGTGGGCCCCACTGGCCGAGAGGGTGGCAAGGCGGGATATCCCCCAGGCCCCCAACGAGGAGACCAACTACGTGCACGAGCGTATCATCCCCTGGCTGATGACCCACACCGTGCAGGAGATCTACGAGGAGGGGCAACGGCGCAACATCGCTGTCTTCCCCGTCAACACCGCCAAGACGCTCACGGAGAACATCCAGCTCCAGGCCAGGGAGTTCTGGGTTCCTGTGGAGCATCCAGAGGTGGGGAGGACTATCACCTACCCTGGGGCTCCCTACAAGTACAGCGCAACCCCGTGGAGCATTCAGCGCCGCGCCCCCCTCATCGGGGAGCACAACCTGGAGGTGTACGAGGGGGAGCTGAGCCTGGCGCGATCCGAGCTGACAGCCTTGAAGGCAGCAGGGGCGATCTAAGTATGGACACCAGCTTCCGCCACCTACTCTCCCCGCAGCGCATCGGCAACATAGAGGTCAGCAACCGGCTGGTCAGTTCCGCCCATACCACACGCCTGGCCGTGGGCTTCCGGCCCACACGGCAGCTTGCGGAGTACCATGCTGCCCGTGCCCGTGGAGGCATCGGCCTGATTATCCTGGAAGGCGTTCACGTCCACCCCACCAGCCGTGCCCGCGATCAGTTCCACCTCATTGGCTGGGATGAGGAGGCTATCCCCCTGTTCCGCATGGTGGCGGACGCTATCCACCAGCACGGCGCTAAGACCTTCGCCCAGCTCCTGCACATGGGCAGGGCAGTCCATAGCCTTGACAGCATGCTCCCCCTCTGGTCAGCTTCCGAAGTGCCCGCAGCCTGGACCTCCGAGCTGACCCATGCCATGACCAGAGAGGAGATTCAGGAGATGATTCGCTGGTGGGCGCGGTGTGCCGAGCACATGAAGCGGGCTGGCTTTGACGGATTGGAGATTCACGGCGCCCACGGCTACCTGGTCCAGGAGTTCCTATCGCCCCTGACCAACCACCGGACCGATGAGTACGGCGGCGGGCTGCGAGACCGGACGCGGTTTGCCCTGGAGCTGGTCCACGCAGTGCGCGAGGCGGTAGGGAAGGACTTTGTGGTGGGAATCCGGCTGGACGGGGACGAACTGCTCCCTGGCGGGCTGACCCTGGAGCACACCACGCAGATCGCCCGCTGGCTGGAGGACACCGGCGACCTTGACTACCTCCACATCACCCACGGTGTGACCGCCGACCCCATGAGCTTTGCCCAAGAGATTGCCGATATGAGCTTCGGCCAGGCGCCCTTTGTCCACCTGGCGGCGGCCATCAAACGTGCTACTCGCGGTATCCCTATCTTTACTGTGTGCCGCATCACCGACCCCTACGTCGCAGAGGACATCATCGCCTCCGGCAAGGCCGACATGGTATGTATGACGCGGGCCCACGTCGCTGAGCCTGAGATCGCCTGCAAGCTGATGGAAGGGCGGCCCGAGGACATCCGCCCGTGCATCGGCTGCAACCAGGGCTGCGCCGGGCGCGCCATGCTGGGCAGGCCTATCGGCTGCCTGGGGAACCCGGAGGCAGGGCGCGAGTTAGAGCTTGGGCCAATCACCCTAGCCCCACGTCGCAAGTCCGTGGTGGTGGTTGGCGGCGGCCCCGCCGGCATGGAGGCGGCCCGCGTGACAGCCTTGCGCGGGCACCTAGTTGCCCTCTACGAGCGGCGGAACCGCCTGGGAGGCCAGGTCACCACCCTGGTGAAGGCCCCATACCGCCAGGAGTTCGGCAACATCGTGGCCTGGCTGGAGCACCAGCTCAAGCGCCTGGGCGTGGTCGTGAAGTTGAACACGGAGGCAACCCTAGAGCGCCTGCGGGAGGAGGAGGCAGAGGCAGTTATCGTCGCTACCGGTTCCGTGCCTAGGCTTCCCCAGATACTCGGCGTAGGAGGACATGGTGGCCCACGCCTCGCCACAGCAGAGGATGTCCTGGAGGGGCGCGTGGCGGTGGGCAGGCGAGCGGTGCTTCTGGACGGCGACGGGCACCACAAGGCTGCTAGCACCGCCGAGTTCCTGGCGGACCGTGGCGCTCAAGTGAGTCTGGTGACCCGGGCTGGCGCTGTAGCGCAGGAGATCATTCAGGTGAGCAGGGAGCCGGTCATCCACCGGCTCAAGCAAAAACAGGTGGCCTTCCACCGGGAAAGCTGGGCAAAGGAAACGCAAGGACATACCGTTGTCCTGAAGGACATCTACAACGGGCAGGAGTTGGCCGTTGAGGAGGTAGACCTCATCGTGTCGGTGGTTCCCAATGCGCCCTCTAAAGGGCTGTATGACCTGTTAGAGGCGGAAGGGAACATCACTGAAGTGGTCGCCGTGGGCGACTGCGTGGCCCCCCGGCGGGCTATTGAGGCCATCCGGGAGGGGCACCTGGCCGCGCGGGCGCTGTAGCCCGTGGGCTGCTGGAGGACTTGCGCATTAGCGTTAAACCAGGTGTATATATGAAGCCACACGCAATCTCCTCAAACCGCAGTCTGTGAGGCTGAATATGTGAATCGGCTGCTACCAGTTGTCATTCTGAAACAGGCCCTTCACCACATTCAGGATGACAGGTACAGGCCGCCGACGGGAGGTTCAGGTGACACAACGCAAGCCCTTGGAGGGGATCCGGGTCACCGACTTTAGCTGGATAGGCGTTGGGCCCATCACCACCAAGTACCTGTCGGACTTCGGCGCCGAGGTCATCAAGATCGAGCACGGCGCCCGGCCCGATGGCCTCCGCACGTCTGTCCCCTTCATTGGAGGCAAGCCAGGCCTTGAGCGTAGCGGCCACTGGTTCCCCTTCAACACGGGGAAGCTCGATATCACCCTGAACATGAACCACCCCAAGGCGCAGGAGGTAGCTCGACGCCTCATCGCCATCTCGGACGTGGTGGTGGAGAACTACACCACCCGCATCATGAAGGGCTGGGGCCTGGAGTACGAGGATGTGCGACGCATCAAGCCAGACGTGATCATGGTGAGCCTCTCCATGGAGGGGCGCACCGGGCCCCACAAGGACTTCCGGGGATACGGCACCATCCTCCAGTCGGCAGCGGGGCTGACCCACCTCATGGGCTGGCCCGACCGGCTGCCCACTCCGCCCGGCAACGCCTATACGGACTACACCGTCCCCCACACCGCCGCAGTGGCCGTGCTGGCCGCTCTGGGGCACCGCCAACGCACTGGCCAGGGCCAGTGGATTGACATCTCCTGCCTTGAGGTTGGTATCAGCTCCCTGGAGAGCGCCATCCTGGACTATGTGTGCAACGGGCGTGTCCAGCAAAGGGCGGGCAACAAGCTCATGGGTGATGACCTTCCCTATGCTGCCCCCCACGGCGCCTATCGCTGCCAGGGTGACGACCGCTGGTGCGTGATCGCTGTGTTCACCGACCAGGAGTGGGAGGCCTTCTGCCGAGCCATCGGCACCCCCCAGTGGACAGAAGACCCTCGCTTCAGCACCCGCCTGGGCCGCATCAAGAGCTGCGAGGAGCTGGACCGCCTGGTGGAGACCTGGACGGTCAACCTCACGCCGGAGGAGGTGATGCACCGCCTCCAGGCGGCGGGGGTGGCGGCTGGCGTGGTGGAGAGCGCCAAGGACATCCGGGAGGACCCTCAACTGGCGCACCGCGGCCAGGTGGCCTGGCTTCCCCACCCAGAGGAGGAGCGGCCTATCCCGTACGACGCGCCGCCCTTCCGTTTCTCCAGCATCTCCACGGAGCTGGTGCGGGCCCCCCTGCTGGGGGAGCACAACCAACTGGTCTACCGGGACCTCCTCCAGATGCCCCAAGAGGAGTACGAGGCCCTGGTGCAGGAGGGAGCCCTGGAGTAGCCGGTTGCGCGCCTCCTCTGGGGAGGCAAGCGCGCAGGCGAGAAATCGGGTAAGTCAACCAACAATCTTGCTACAGGGAGGGGCCTGTGCTATAATCCAGACATAGCTAGCATGAGGGCGGTTGCAATGCGGGTGCCAATGAAAGTAGACTATGGTGTACGGGCCCTGGTGGCCCTGGCCCAACAGTACGGTGAGGGGCCGGTGCAGACCGCTGAGATTGCGAGCCGGCAGAACATCCCTGAACCTTACCTGGACCAACTCCTGACGACCCTCAGCAAGTTCGGCTTCATCCGGAGCCGGCGGGGGCCGCAGGGGGGGCATGTTCTGGCCAGGCCACCCAGCGGCATCACTCTGGAGATGGTAATGAGCACCCTGGAGGGAACGTCGGCTCCCCTGGACTGCTTTGAGGAGCCGGCGGAGTGTATCTACTCACGAGCCTGTGCGCAGCGCGAAGTGTGGCGGTCCGTGGAAGAGGCGGTGCAAACGGTCTTGAGCTCCACCACCATCGCAGACCTGGCCAATCGGCAGCGGCGGCTTACCACCCGCGGCATGTACCAGATCTAGGCCAGGGACTCAGGAGCCAAAGGCCTGCTGACAGCGCTCTCCCGGCACGCGAAGGGGCAGAGAAGCCCCCGACGCTGTGAGGCAGGCTTTTTTATGTCTGTGAAGGGGGAATGAGCATGGTTTCGACCCTTACCTTGACACCCGAACAGGTGCAACGCTACAGCCGCCACATCATCATGCCTCAGGTGGGCAGCAAGGGGCAGCGAAAGCTGCTGGCGTCCAAGGTGCTCATCGTCGGAGCGGGAGGGCTTGGCTCCCCGGCTGCCGTCTACCTCGCCCTGGCAGGCGTTGGCACCCTGGGGCTGGTGGACTTTGACGTGGTGGACCTCTCCAACCTTCAGCGCCAGATCCTGCACCACACGCACGATGTGGGCAGGCCGAAGATCGTCTCTGGCAAGGAGACCATTCACGAGTACAACCCGGGTGTCACGGTCAACCTCCATGAGACCCGCCTCAGCTCAGAGAATGCCATGGAGATAGTTGGCGGGTATGATGTGGTGGTCAACGGCGCTGACAACTTCCCGTCCCGCTACCTGGTCAATGACGTCTGCTACCTGCTGGGGAAGCCCCTTGTGGACGGCAGCATCCTCCTCTTCGATGGGCAGGCGACGGTGTACCTGCCGGGCAGCGGCTGCTATCGCTGCCTGTTCCCGAAGCCGCCACCTCCGGGGGCAGTGCCAAGCTGCGCGGAGGCCGGCGTGCTGGGGGCGCTGACCGGGCTGGTGGGGAGTATCCAGGCCACTGAGACCCTCAAGCTTATCCTGGGGATCGGCCAGCCCCTGGTCTCCCGCCTGCTGCTGGTAGACGCCCTCAGCATGGAGTTCCGCACGGTGCGGATACGCCGAGACCCCAAGTGCCCCCTCTGCGGCGATACCCCGACCGTCAAGGAGCTGATTGACTACGAGGTCTTCTGCGGCCTCAGGCCAGCGCCGGCCCACAGCCCGGAACCGGCGCGCTCCGGCTAGTGCCAACCTGAAGGAAGAGAGCTGTTCGATGCCCATGTCGAAGGAACGGGAAAGCCTGGGGCTATCAGGCCTGAGAGGTGGCAAGGCAAAGCTGAGCCTCCTTGATACCATCGGCAACACGCCCCTGGTACACCTGTCACACATGAGCCCCAAGGCTGGGGTGCACCTCTTCGCCAAGCTTGAAGGCCAGAATCCAACTGGCTCCCTGAAAGACCGTATCGCTAGGTACATGATCAGCCAGGCCGAGGCTGAGGGAAAGCTGACTCCGGAGGTGGTGGTGCTGGAGGCGACCAGCGGGAACACCGGCATCTCTCTCGCTATGGTCTGCAAGGTAAAGGGCTACCGCCTGAAGGTGGTGATGCCGGAGAGTGTGAGCGCAGAGCGTTCCCAGCTCTTGAGGGCCTATGGCGCTGAGATTGTCTTCTCCGATGGCCGCCGGGGCACCAACTACTCGATCGTGGTGGCCCAGGAGATGCTCGCCAGGGAGCCCGGGGCCTACTTTATGCCGTACCAGTATGGCAACCAGGCGAACCCTCTCGCCCACTACGAGACCACTGGCGCTGAGATCCTTGATGCCCTGCCGGAGGTTGACACCTTTGTGGCGGGCCTGGGCACCGGCGGCACCCTCATGGGGGTGGGACGGCGACTGAAGGAGTTCAACCCCGCCATTCGTGTGGTGGCCGTGGTGCCCCACCCGGATGACTTCATCCAGGGCCTCCGCAGCCTGGAGGAGGGCTTCATCCCCCCGGTCCTGGACCTGAGCCTGCTGGATGCCCGCATCATGATAGAGAGCAGAGAGGCCTTCGCCACCACCAGAGAGTTGCTGGAGAAGGAGGGCATCTTCGCAGGTATCTCCTCCGGGGCAGTGGTTGCCTGCGCCCGACGGGTCGCGCAGCGGATGGACAAAGGGAATATCGTGTGCCTTCTGGCTGACGGGGGATGGAAATACCTGAGTACGAGCCTCTGGACCAGGGAATACGGGGAGATGGAGAGCGAGGTCAAGGGGAAGATCTGGTGGTAATCCCACCGGTGGCACGACTTGCTGCAAAGGGAGGGGGAACCGTGTGCAACTGCGGGTGTATCTGTTGTGCCCTTGAAGGGGGCCCCTAGGGGAAGCCAGAAGAGGGTTTCACCTTTTGGGCCTCCGGAACCAGCTCCGGGGGCTTTTTGTTTACCCAACAGCCGCTCACGGCTCGACAGGCTCACCACGAGCGGACGAGAGAACCACTTGCGCTGAGCCTGTCAAAGGGCGAACGGCCGCCCTCAGCACCAAGAAACTCAGGAGGTTCATCGTGAGCACTCAGGTCACGGAGAGTAGGGTTCTGGATTCGAGCGGGACGCTGTGCCCGATGCCTGTCATCCAGGCCAAGCAGGCCATGGACAAGCTGAGCCGCGGGCAGGTGCTCAAGGTCATTGCCACAGACCCGGGCTCCAAGGCTGATATCCCTAGCTGGGCACGCGCCGCGGGACACCACCTGCTGAAGGCGGAGCAGCAGGATAAGAAGTTCCTGTTCTGGGTTCAGAAGGGCCAGGAGGGAGCGCAATGATGACGTCCGCCCCGGCACAGCTCCTCCAGGAGAACCTGGAGCTGGTTACCCGGCTCCATCGCCAGGCCCATGATCAGGAGGTGAAGCGGGTGGCCATCGTGGCCTCCAAGGGGAGCCTGGACATGGCCTATCCCGCCCTCATCCTGGCCACGACTGCGGTCTCTATGGGGATGGAGTGCGGGGTCTTCTTCACCTTCTACGGGCTGAACATTCTCCACAAGAAGAAGTACCGCTCTCTCAAGGTGGCGCCCCTGGCGAACCCGGCTGCGCCAGTCCCTGTGCCCAACATCCTGGGCGCAATCCCCGGCATGACCTTCGCCGCAACGACGATGTTGAAGTGGATGATGCGGCGGCAGAAGATGCCCACCATCCAGGAGATGGTCAGGCTCTCCCAGGAGATGGGCGTCAAGCTCATCGCCTGCTCCACCACCATGGGGGTCATGGGCGTCAAGGAGGAGGACCTGCTGGACGGGGTGGACATCGAGGGAGCAGCAGCGTTCCTGGAGTACGCCTCCAAGGCGCACGTCACGCTGTTCATCTAGGCTTCCAACGCCACGCCACCACTGCCAGAGACAGAGTGTTGCCGGCTGGCTGGCAAGAGCGACCCCGGCCGAGCAAGAAATGAGCACCATGTGAGCAGCAGGGGGCCAGTGGTTGGCGTTGCAAATAGGACTAAAAAGGTGCAATATACGCACAAAGCATAAGGAGGAGGGCAGGATGGCCAATGGGTATGTGCGTCCTGAGGTCCTGGTCGCCACGCAGTGGGTGGCGGACCGCATCCGAGACCCCGATATCCGCCTGGTGGAAGTGGACGTGGACACCGCCGCTTACGACCAGGGACACATTGATGGCGCTGTGGGATGGCACTGGAAAAACCAACTCCAGGACGCGCCCCGGCGCGATGTGGTCACCAGGGAGGACTTCGAGAGGCTCCTGGGCGGCTCGGGTATTGATAACACCACCACCATCATCTACTACGGGGACAACAACAACTGGTTCGCTGCCTGGGCCTACTGGGTCACTTGCTACTACGGCCACGACCGGGGCAAGGTGAAGCTCATGGATGGGGGCCGCAAGAAGTGGGTGGACGAGAAGCGCGCCACTACCACCCAGGTCCCCAGGTACCCCGCCAAGACCTACCGAACCAGGCAGCCCGACCTGAGCATCCGCGCCTTGCGCGACTACATCGCTCAGGCAGTGACCGCCGGCGCGGCCTTCGGCCTGGTGGATGTGCGCTCTCCCCGGGAGTTCAGCGGTGAGCTCCTGGCCCCGGAGAACCTGCCTCAGGAAGGGGCCCAGCGTGGTGGCCATATCCCGGGTGCTCAGAGCATCCCATGGGGGATGGCGGTAAGAGAGGACGGCACCTTCAAGTCCGCAGAGGAGCTGCGGCAGATCTACGGCGGCAGGGGCATCACGGGCGACAAGGAGGTCATCGCCTACTGCCGTATCGGGGAGCGGTCTGCCCACACCTGGTTCGTCCTCCACGAGCTGCTGGGTTATTCCAAGGTTCGCAACTATGACGGCTCCTGGACCGAGTGGGGCAGTGTCATCGGCGCACCCATTGAGCGGTAGGCACACGAGGGTAGCGACAGAGTGCCGCCGCTAGGCGGCCCTCTGTCGTATAATGCAGGGTGCTAAACTTACGACAGGAGGGCACGATGCCCACGGTGAAGGTGTATACCCGCCCCGGCTGATTCACCTGTGGCCGAACGAAAGAGTTCCTTTCGTCTCACGGCGTCCAGTTTGAGAACCCCGATGTGGAGAATGACCCCAGGGCCCTGGAGGAGCTAAAGGCGCTGGGAGTTCGCGCCATCCCGGTGACTGTGGTCGGGGACAAGGTCATCGTGGGTTTCAATCGGCCAGAGCTGGCCCGGGCGCTGGGCATCCGATACAGGGACACGTCCGACGCGGACACGCGCTTCATGCTGGAGAAGTTTGACCTGGTGCTGTCTGCGGCCATCCGGGCCACCCGCCAGATCCCCCAGGACAAGCTGGACTGGTCCTCCCCAGACCGGCGGCGCGTCCTGCGCGAGTTCACCTACCACCTCTTCGACCGTCCTTACGTCGCCATGAAATCCTACGACGCCAACAGCTACTCCGCGGAAGACATCGGGCGCTATGTTGAGGAGGCCAAGGCCTCCCCCGACGCCGAGGCCATTGCCCAGTATGGCGAGAAAGTCCGGTTCCAAATTCGGGAGTTCCTGTCCAGGGCCACCCCAGCAATGCTTCAGACAGCCATCAACTCCTACTTTGGGCCAAGCACAGTGGGACAACTCATGGACCTGGGGCTGGGGCACTCCGTCCACCACCTCAAGCAGCTCTACCACTTCATGCGGCTGCTGGGCATCGAGCCCCAGAGCCCGCTGGGGGAGAAGGAGTTCGAGGGGATAGCGGTGCCCACCGAGCTGTTCTAGCCGGCAGCGTGGCGGGCGCCCAGCTCCTCGTCGAAGACCTTGAGCCTGCCTCCGATAGACCAAGGGAGGCAGGCTCTCTTGCTGCCCCGGCCCTTGACAAGGGCGATGCAACACCCCACAGTAGTCCCGTCCCCACCACAACGCCAAGGGTGAAGGAGGAAAAGGGCTATGGCGGACAAGGCGGCCCTCCGGCGGCTTCTGGAGAAGGGGGAGACGGTTGTGGCCCCCAGCGCCTACGACCCCCTCACGGCGCGGGTGATCCAGCACATGGGTTTCAACAGCGTGTATGTGGGCGGGTGGATGACGGGTGCCCACCTGACCACCACCGAGCCGCTCACCACCCTCACGGAGCAGGTGGAGGTGGCCCGTAAGGTAGTGCGGGCCGTGAACTTTCCCGTCATCTGTGACGGAGATGCCGGGTTTGGCGACCCGGTTCACACGATGCGCTGCGTGCGGGAGTTCGAGGCGGAGGGTATCCAGGGCATCCACATTGAGGACCAGGTGTACCCCAAGCGGGCGTCGTACCACCGGGGGCTGGAGCACATCACGCCCCTGGACGAGTTCCTCGAAAAGATGCGCTACGCCCTGCAGGCGCGTAAGGACCGCGACTTCATCATCATCGGGCGCACCGATGCCTTCCGCGCTGTGGAAGGCTCCCGGGAGGAGGCGGTCCGCAGGGCCCGGGCATTGACAGAGCTGGGCGTGGACGCCATCCTCATCATCGGGGTCAGCGAGCGGGATGACCTGGCCTTCTTCCGCAAGCAGGTCCCTCACATCCCTCTTATGCTCACCTCAGGGGGCAACACCCTCACGGTGAAAGACTACCAGGACCTGGGGTATCA
Organism: Chloroflexota bacterium; assembly: GCA_016210285.1. Next base: position 23,623 of record JACQUN010000203.1, on the reverse strand, counting down.
GATCATCATCTACCCGCTGGTGAGCATCGCCGCTGCGGCGGGGGCGGTCTATGACATCTATCAGCCCATGAGGGCGGGAGGTGGCCTCTCACCCGAGGCTCTCGACAAGCAGCGCACCACCCGGCAGCTCATCGAGAAGCTGATCGACCTTCCGGAGTACTATCAGGTGGAGGACGCCACGACAGAGAGGAAGCGAGGCCCGTAGCCGTGCCCCGCCTGGGAAGGCTCTGGCCACGGGCCTCGGTGCGTCCTACGAGGTGACCCCGAGGAGGCGCAGGGCGCCCTCCAGGCCGAAGAAGCAGGCGTAGGCTATGCCCACGTCCTTGAGGAACTTGCCGGCCCAGGTGATGAGAAAGAAGAGGTAGAGGGGGTAGCGGAGGCTGCCGGCAGCGATCCCAACGATGTCGAAGAGTGGGTTGGGGATCACCGAGAACAGGAAGAGGACCAGGCCCCCTCGGCGGCGTACCCACCCTTTGAGGCGGCCGTAGAGGGGGCGGCCTTCCACGATGCCGCTCCCACCATACCCCACCAGGTAGCCAGTGGCCTCCCCCAGAGCCTCCCCCGTGGCGGCCAGCAAGGCGAGGAGGAGCGGGGTGAGCCCCAGCAGAGCGCTGCCTGCGCAGACGCCCGCAATCCCGGGGATGGGGATCACGATGGAGGCACTGGCGAAGAAGCTCAACAGGAAGATACCGGAATAGGTCACGGCACCGGGGCCGGGGAGCCTTCCCCGCAGGAGCCAGATCACCAGGACAATGGCGACTACCCCGACAATGGCGAGAGCCCGGAAGAGGGCCTGGAGCCTGCGACGCTGGACGGTCTTTGCACGGGCCTGAGGCGCCTCCGAGAGCCCCTCAGCCCGCTCCTTTTCCATGCTGCCATCCTAGCTCTTCGTGACCAGGAGGTCAATTCCCAGAGCAGGGATTCATCACGCACTGAATCTTTGCAAGGAGTTGAGTATGCCTGCGCTTCCGCTGGAGGGCGTGAGGGTCCTGGACTGCACCCAGGTCATGGCTGGGCCCTTCTGCACCCTGCTCCTGGCTGACATGGGCGCCGACGTGGTGAAGGTTGAGCGGCCCGATGGCGGCGACGACACCCGACGCCTGGCCCCCTTTGTCAATGGCGTCTCGGCGGCCTTTCTCATCGTCAACCGCAACAAGCGGAGCCTCGCCCTTGACCTGAAGCGCCAGGAGGGGCAGGAGGTGTTCCGCCGCCTGGCGCGAGACGCCGACATCCTGGTGGAGAACTTCCGCCCTGGCACTATGGAGCGCTTCGGGCTGGCCTACCCGCAGCTTCGGGAGCTCAACCCTTCTCTGATCTACTGCTCTGTTTCGGGGTTCGGCCAGACAGGGCCATACCGTGACCGGGGGGGCTTTGACCTGGTGGCCCAGGGCATGAGCGGCATCATGAGCGTCACCGGCATCCCAGGCGGGCCTCCCGTCAAGGCAGGTGTCCCCATCACGGACCTAGCCGCGGGGATGCTGGCGGCCAACGGCGTCCTGGTGGCCTACATCCACCGCCTGCGCACGGGCCAGGGGCAACTGGTGGACACCTCCCTGCTGGAGGCGGGCATCGCCCTGACCTTCTGGGAGTCGGCCATCTACTTCGCCACGGGCCATGCCCCCGAGCCCATGGGTTCCGCTCATCGCCTCTCGGCGCCCTACCAGGCCCTGCGCTGCCAGGACAAACACATCACCCTGGGAGCGGCCAACCAGGCCAACTGGGAGCGCCTGTGCCGCGCCATCGGCCGCCCGGAGCTCCAGGCCGACCCGCGCTTCCCCGACCCCTCCACACGCCTCAAGCACTACCGAGAGCTGGCGGCCCTGCTGGAAGAGACCCTGAAGACGAAGCCCGCGGCCCACTGGCTGGGGGTGCTGGAAAAAGCCGGCGTCCCCGCCGGGCCTATCTACGACATGGCCGAGGTGTACGCAGACCCCCACGTGCTCGCCCGGGGGATGCTCGCCGAGGTGGAGCACCCACACGCCGGTCGAGTCAAGAACATCGGCATCCCGGTCAAGCTCTCCGAGACGCCTGGCTCCATCCGCTGCCCCGCGCCGCTCCTGGGCCAGCACACAGAAGAGGTGCTGCGACAGGCGGGGTTCACCGAGGGGGAGATTGCCCGCCTGCGGGAGTGCGAGGTGGTGCGGTAGGGGCGTCTTGTTCACAGCCATATCTGCTGTATCTGCCACAGGTAGGCAACACGTAATACTACCTACTGGAACAGGTAGTTTCGTCTATTGAAGTTACGGCATGCGGCTTGCTATGCTCTACGAAGAGGGTGGGGATGGGGTGTTCAAGGCGAAACGCGGAAATAGCCTGGGAGCAACTGTCAAGGGGGTAAGATGCGCAAGTCACCGCCATCCATTGGAACCCCTGGATTGTGGGCTGCTCTCACTGTTCTACTTTCCCTCCTGCTTCTTGCGGCCCTGGCTTGCACGGGGCCGATAGGCCCCCAGGGCGCAGCAGGGCCCCAGGGGTCCGTTGGGGCGGCAGGATCCAAGGGTGACGCAGGCCCAGCAGGTTCCCAGGGTTCCGTTGGTCCGGCAGGACCCAAGGGTGACACAGGCCTGGCAGGTCCCCAGGGCCTAGCGGGGCCCGCAGGGCCGGCTGGGAAGGACGCCCCCCTCCCGCCAGGCGTGGAGCGGCAACTGAATGCCACTATCGCGGTGTCCAGGCCGGCAAACGGGACCCATTTTGTAGCTGGCGAGCAGCCGGTGCTCACAGTTACCGTGAAGGACCAGACAGGCAAGGCCTTCAACCGTGCAGATGATTTCTCGCAGCTCCGCCTTATGCTGGCCGGCCCGCAGGACCCTGTGGACACTACTACTGCAGTGAAGCTGCTCAAGACTACCGCAGACCGAACGCAGCCAATACATCACTACATTGACCTCAAGACGAACACCGACGTGCAGGTGAGCGACACCGCACTGACCTACAGGCTGGCCGCGGTATCCAACGAGAAGCCGGGCACCTACATTGCCAGTGTCTGGATGATTGAAAAGGCCGCTCCCTTGCAGCAGGCGATGACCGTAGCTGAGTTCCAGATCGGGACAGCCACGGCCGAAAAGCAGCTCGTGGAGAAGGAGAAGTGCGCCGCCTGCCACCTCGGCGCTGACAGCGGCAAGCTCTACTTCGCCCACATAGACCCAGGCCAGCCTGGCCAACCTGGCAACTGGTCCATTGACCAGAACCCGGTGAGGAACTGCAAGACCTGCCACAATAACGAGGGCTATTCGGCCTATCTGTCGCCAGCCGACGGCAAGACCAGGGTGCCCGACCCCATCATCGCCCGGGTGCATGGGATCCATAACGGCGAGGAGCTGAAGAACCCTGAGAATACCGACCCCAAGACCGGCGTCTTCAAGGACTACACCGGTGTAGTGTTCCCGGCCAACGTGAAGGACTGCGCGAAGTGCCACGTGGATGACCGCTGGAAGACCGAGCCATCACAGTTGGCCTGCGCCACTTGCCACGACAATACCTGGTTTGGAGAGCTAGCCAGCATGCCGAAGGCATTTGTGGCTCACGAGGGTGGGCCATCTACCGACGCTGAGTGCAAGAGCTGCCACCGGGCCGACGGCGTGTCCAAGACGTCCATTTCAGGGGCACACAAGGTCAGCCAGCCCATGAACAAGATTGATCTGGCGCTGACGCCTCCGGGGAACGGGAAATTCTACGTGGCCGGGGAGAAGCCCGTGCTCACTTTGGTCATCAAGAACGACAAGGGCAATCCCGTTGACCATACCAAGGTTACCGACAACTTCGGCACCGCCGTCTTCCTCGTGTATGGACCTCGCTATCAGGCGAAGCCGGTGCTGACCAACGCCGCGAAGGACGGTAGCTCGAAGCTGCTCGCTACTGTGTCCAGCAGCATTGCGGCATCCGGGACTCCCACCAAGGGCTGGACCTTCGCTGCTGGCGATACTTTCAAGATCGCTGTCAATGGGAACGCGGTGCAGGTGCTGACCGCCAATGCCGGCCTCCAGACTCCGGACCAGGTCCGGGACTGGCTCAAGGCCAACTTGAAGGAAACCGCCGATCTGACCATCACTTCCAACAACACGGCGGGCAGCGTCAGCATACGGAGCAACATCCCGGGCGCCAATCCGGCGTTCGAGATCTATAACAGCCCTGTCACGACCAAGATGGGGTGGAAGCCCGGCCCGCTGGACCTCATCAGGGCTGGCGTGACCTATGGCAAGACACCAGGCACGACCATGGAGCCGTACGTGGTCATCGCCAACGCCTCCACTGCCACCAACAACCTGCGACAGCAAGCGGCCCCTCTCTATAGCGACCCACTGGTCAAGCGGACGACCGGGAACATCACCTACCAGTTGGATGACGTGGCGACTGTGAAACCAGGTACCTACTTTGTCTACGCCTACGTATTGCCGACCGCAGGCAAAGACCCCGACTTCGTTCAGAAGACGGGCATCGGGTGGATGTCCTTCCAGGTGGGCACGGCAACCGAGGACAAGAAGACTGCCACGAACTGCAAGAACTGCCACGGCGACACCATCTGGCACCTGGACGAGGGCCCGATACACGCGGAGCCGTTCGATACTGACTACTGCCTGGCCTGTCACGACTACGGGCGGTCGGGGACGGGCGACCTGTTCGCCAGGACCGGAGGCAACTCGACCAGCGGTTGGGCCGGGTACGGGGCCAAGCCCATTGTCGCCAGGGTGCATGGCGTCCACTTCGGCGGGTACCTGGAACACCCGGAGTGGATCTACGCGGGTGCGACTGGGAACGCGGCGAGCGCGAACGCCTTCAACGAGATCATCTTCCCGCAGGACATTCGGAACTGCACCAAGTGCCACAGTGCGGAGACGACGGGGACGTGGAAGACTGCGCCGTCCCGTTTGGCCTGCATGGCCTGCCATGATTCCGGCAAAGCAACAAGCCACGGCGCCCTGATGACGCTTGACCCCACACCGTTGGACCCGTATGGCAGTGATGCGGTCGAGACCTGCACTGTCTGCCACGGAACTGGCAAGGAGTTTTCGCCTGACAAGGTGCATAATGTCTCCAATCCCTACAAGCCGCCGTACCCTCGCGAGCCTGAGAGGTAGACCATCGGGTAGCCGGTAGGTTGAGAGGGGGGGTGGCTGACGCGCCAGCCCCCCTCTGGTTACAGGGAGAAGCCAAACAAAGCAAAGCCCCAACAGACCTTCGCGGCAGCCCTGAAGCCAGGCCGGTGCTGGGGCCTATGTTCCGCTCATACACGGGTGGCGCCTCGGAGATACAGCGCAATATCATCGCCACGCGCGGACTGGGGCTGCCAAGGGGCTAGCAGCCTGATTCGCCAGCTAGCGAGACTTTCACTGGCTCCCCGGGCTGGACAACGCCAAGAGCTTTTGCCGCTACCTTTAGCATGCCTCAGCTAGTCGAGAAGCCGTCGCCAAATCCCAAACTATACCGCAACCCTTTGTTCGTCGCCCTGGAGTGGCAGCACCTCCGGGACGGTGGCGCAGTGGGCTCCTGGACCGACCTGGCCCGGCAACTAGGTGTCGAAAGCAGGGTGCTGAAAAACTCTTTCGACTATCCCCCTGGCCTCCTTCCTGATCAGGAAGGGGGAAGAATTTGTCTCTGAGGGACACCCTCAGACTCCCGGCAAAGGGGCTTCGCCCCTCTGCACTTCCCCTTTTTCCGCAGCCAGTTAGACCTTCTGGCTTGCCATTAATGAAGCGGCTGCATGCTCGCCCGCCAGCTTACCCAGCCCCAGGGAAGCCAGGAGGCCGTTCCCGGGCAGATAGCCCTCCATTCCCGCGCCTGAGACACCCACAGCCGCGCCGCCCCCCGCATAGAGGTTGGGGATGACCGACCCGTCAGGCCGCAGCACCTGTCCGTTGGTGTTGACATTCAGGCCGCCCTGGGTGTGGTAGAGAGCGACCCAGGCCTGGGTCCCGTAGAGGGGAAGGCCCAATGGGGCTGACAGGGTGCGCCCGAACTCGTCCTTGCGGCCCACCGTGGCGTTGTACGCCTGGATGGTGCGCTCCAGTCTTGCAGGGTCAATACCCAGCCGACGGGCCAGGTCGGCGACGGTGTCAGCCTTCTCCAGAATGTTCGCTTCAATCACTCTGGAAAGGACTTGGCGGGTCGCCTGGAAGACACGCTCGTCAAAGACGGTAAAAGCCCGCTTGCCTGGGAGTGCCGCCATCTTTGCGCCCTGAATGCCAGGGTACTTGGTCTCGTCGCCGAAGCGCTGCCCGTGCTCGTCAACATGAATGCCGCCCTGGGTCAGGACATGCAGCGGGATAGGCAAGCGGCGCGCAACGGAATAGTTGGGGTACGGCTGGAAGGCGTCCAGGTTGCTGGCCGCTGCCCCCAGGCCTAGCCCCAGACGCAGGCCATCGCCGGTGCTCCCTTGGTGGCCGTGGTATGGCAGGTCGGTGCCCTTGGGGGCATACCGTGTAAGCAGGTCCCGGCTGGCCCCATAGCCGCCGGTTGCGATGATGACCTTGCGCCCTGCGATAACACCCTTCTCCGTCACCACTCCAGCGACGGCCCCCTGGCCGTTCAGTTGGAGGGAGAGCACTGGGGTTGACCAGAGAATCCGGATGTTCTTTTCTCGCTCTATCACCTTCACCAGGTGCTCCACCAGGGCACGGCCGGACCCAGGGGCATGTAAGCGGTTGTTGGTGTGGTCCAGAGGTGGCATGTTGAGCTGGAACTGGATGCCAGTGGTATCCGCCAGCCACTCCACCACGGCGGCCGAGTGTTTTGTGAGAAGATGGGTCATCACAGGGTCGCTGGTCCGACGGTTCCTGCGGAAGACGTCCTCAGCGAAGGTGTCCGGGTTGTCCTGGATGCCCGCCTCCCGCTGGAAGCGAGTGCCCGCGGCTGGAATGGACCCCCCGGACATGGCGGTGCTGCCTCCAGGGGCATCAGTCTTTTCCAGGATTAGCACCCGCGCCCCCCGCTGAGCAGCGGCCAGGGCGGCGGTCAGGCCGCACCCCCCTGCGCCGATGATGACGATGTCGCTGGAATCCACAACTCTTGACGGCTGGCGTGCCATGGTGCCTCCTTTACTTCAGACCTCCCGGTACAGCTTCCCACGGGCGCGGACTCTGTCCAGGAGCTTAGGGTCAAAGGGCTTCAGTTGTTGAAAGTACGGCGAGGGTGGACTGCCCTGGTCTTCATAGACGATGTCCAGCACACTGTTGTTGCTGTAGTACCCGCTGTAGCTGTTGCTTACCAGAGCGTCAAAGAAAGCAGGTCGCTCCTTCTCTATTCTGAGCAACACTTCATTCTTCTGGGTCTGCGAGAGTTCGGGAAAGGTGTGACTGTAGCTCTGCCAGCTTTGGATGGCTATGGCGGCCAGGCCATCAGCGAAAATCCTTCGCAAGGGGACGGCCTTGGCGAGAACGCCTTCCAGGTACTCTGCGATCCTGAGTTCGCCTGCCCCTAGCAGCTTGCCCTCTGGTGGGACGATGCAGTCTAGGACTTGGAGAAGCAGGGCCCGCTCGTCGTCGGAGAGCACGGTGACGATATGCGGTGCACTTGCTTGCTTCTTGGTCTCTTGCTTCAGGGTAGCCATACGAGCACCCCTTATCCTGGGAGATTTCGGGCGTTGGCCCGGATGTAGTCGGCGGAGCGGAGGGCTAACGCCTGGATGGTAGGCACTGGGTTAAGAGCCGCACAGGTCACGAAGACGCTGCTGTCCACAACAAACAGGTTCTTAACGGAGTGGGCACGGCCCCACTCGTCCACAACCGAGGTCTCCGGGTCTGTGCCCATCCGTGTCGTGCCCATCAGGTGGAATCCTGTGTAGCGGACCAGCGGGTTTGCCAGGACCTCTCTGGCGTTGGCAGCCTCAAAGGCCTCCCTGGCGCGGGCGATGCCGAACGCCAGGATTCTCTGGCTGTTCTCGCTGACCTTGTAGTTGACCTTAGGCGCAGGGATGCCGTGGCTGTCGGTCAGAGCTGGGTCCAGGGTGACGCTGTTGTGGGGTTCGGGCAGATCCTCGCAGGTGACGGAGGCGCCGATGGCATGCCCGAAGCGCTGGTTCAGGATGATATGGTGGTCCGGGCCCCATGAGACCCGGTGCCCGCCGATACCGCCCTGCGCGATAGCGCCAGGGCCTGCCCCGCGGATGACCTGGAGCTGAAAGCCCCGGACGAAGCCCCGCCCGGCGTCTGTCTCGTAGAACTGCTGGCTGTACATGGTGGAGCCCGATGGCCCCCAGTGGGGCTCAAAGATATCGTCAAAGTGGGCAGCCACAAAGGCCGTGAGGTGGTACATCAGGTTTTTGCCCACCAGGCCGTTGTGGTTTGCCAGCCCTTCAGGGAAGAACGGGCTCTTGGAATTAAGCAGCAGCCGGGGTGTGCCAATGCCGTTGCAGGCCAGGACGACCAGCTTTGCATCGAGGCGCTGGAGGTTGCCTTTGGCATTGTAGTAGAGGACACCGTCGGCAAGGCCGTTCTTGCCCATCGTGATCTCTCTGACTGTGCATTGCGTGAGGAGGACCGCCCCGTTGGCGATGGCCTTGGGCCAGTAGGTCACGTCGGTGCTGGAGATAGCGATGTCAGTGGGGGAGCGGCCATCATACTGGGGGGTTAGGATGGCGTTATCGGATGGCCACCAGTGCCAGCCCAGCTTTTCAAACCCCTGGGCTACCCTCTGCCCCAGCAGGCCCAGCGGCTGCGGCAGGGCCTTTCGCGGCATTCGCGGCGGATTGGCAGGGTCCCCGGCCAGACCGATGACACCCATGTGGGCATCGTTCAGGTCATAGTAGAGCTCCAGGTCCTGGTATCTGATGGGCCAGTCGTCGGCGACGCTGTCCAGGGTTTTGACGCGGAAGTCTGAGGGATGGAAGCGGGGGAAGTGCCCTCCCCAGAGGATGGTGCTGCCACCCACGGCGTTGAACATGAGAGGGGCCAGCGCTGACTCTGTGTCATTGACTGGGTAGTCCTCTGGGAGGCGTCGCACGTTGGGATAGGGGTGGAACTCAGGCCTGCGGTGGCGCAGCTCCCACTTATCCACCTTGGTAGGATGGTCTGCGGGGTCTACCCACTTGCCCTGCTCTAGGCAGACGACCTTGATTCCAGCCTCGCTGAGCCTCCATGCAAACGCAGCCCCGGCGGCGCCTGCCCCGATGACCAGGACCTCTGCCGCCTCGTCTCTCGGCATGTGCTCTCTCCTGTCACAGGGCCTGTGTGGCCCTGCTCAAAGCCAGGAAGGATTGGTCCTTCACGACACAGCAACCAGGTCCCGAGACATCGTATAGAAGCTCTGGCACCCGCGGTCGGTGACCAGGAACTGGTCTTCCACGTGAAATGTGCCGCCATCCTCTGGTGCCCAATAGGCGATGTAGATGCAGAAGCACACGTTGGGCTCCAGGACAAAGCCCTCCTCGTGCTGATGATGGGGGAACTCAAAGCTGTCCAGGCCCAGGGAGTGGCAGTAGATGGCCAACCGGTTGACATCGCCTCCCTCGCGGGCAACGGTCTCCGGGATAATTCGGTAGATGTCGCTGGTCCGGAATCCCGGCTTCATCACCGCGTCCAGCCTGGCAAAGGCTGCGAGCACCAGCTTGTGCAAGGCCACCTGCCGCTTGCTGGGCTGCCCCACAACAATGGTCCTGCCTATGTCGCTATGATAGGCTTTGTAGCGGCCGACGCCGTCGCAGTGCTGCACATCGCCTTTCTTAAGGCGGCGGTGTAAAGCCTCCCCTAGGCCCATCTCGGCTGGGCCGGTGAGGAACCCCTTCCCGACGTAGCCCATAGCTGGAAGAGCGCCGCGCTTTGCCAGGGCCACTCGGAAGGCAAGGGATATGTCGGCCAGGTCAGCCCCCTCTCGGGCCTGGCTGAATGCCTCCTGGAACGACTCCTGGTTCACCTTGGCCGCCTCACGCATGACCTGGACTTCGTCGGGGGTCTTGACCAGGCGGATTTGTAAGAACGTATCCCTGGCTGGCACAGGACGAAGGTCGGGGAGGTACCGCTCTTTCAGGGCATGGGCCAGGTGGAGGTCGTCAAAGCCCAGCCGGCCCTTCTCCAGGCCCGCGTCCCGCAGGCAGCGCGCTAGAGCCTCTATGCCATCGTAAGTGGAGGTGCTGCGGGCGTCATTTAGGAGGCGCCGAAGCTCACCCTCTACGGCTGGCGGGGTAGGCCAGCGATTCTCGTAGGGACCGCCTGGCTGGGGGAACACATTCTTGAAGTGGGGCTGCTCATACGTGCGGATGTTTTGAATCCACGTGGGGTTCGCTGCCAGGGAGACCAGGGCCATGTGCCCTACCAGGAGGATCGGGTGGAGGTTGGGTGAACGAGGGAGGATGGCGGAGGCATCAAACCTGCCCATCCCAGTGTGGAGGTTGGCTGCGTAGGCCACATTGGGGCGGGTGATTGCAACGAGACCGTCCAGGTTGTTCCGCTCCATGATCTGGAGGGCGCGCTCTTGGTTGAGATACACGGGCCTGCTCTCCTTTTCTTCCAGGCACAGCCACTGTGAGAGGCCGAGCAGCAGGTGGGCCACTTCCGCTGCTCGGCCTCTCTAGGCGTATCCCTACGCTTTCTGTTCTATCACTAAGGTGCTACTTGTCCAGCCAGACCGTTGCGATGTTGTGAGAGCCGTAGCCCCACATGAACTGGCTGAGTTCGTGGCTCACCCAGTTGCGGACGTAGGGCTTTGTCCATTCAGCGTAGTAGCCGATCACGGCCCACATGCGCGAGACCTGGTCCAGCTCCCGCGCTGCGAACTGCTTGGCGATTTCCACTCGCTTAGCATTATCCAGCTCCCGGCGCTGGGCCTCGGCCAGTTGGTCTAGCACCGGGTCGTTGACGCCGGCAAAGTTCGCAGCGGTCTTGGAGTGGATGAAGAACACCTGCGGGTCCAGGTCAAGGCCTGCAGGCGGGAAGACGCCGCCGAGGATCCCCTGATACTTCTTCCCGAAGCGCAAGGACTGGAGCTCAGTCACGTTGTAGGTTCGGATTGTTGCTTCAACCCCTATATCCTTCCACATCTGCTGTGCCGCTTCAGCCATGCCCCGCTGCCGGACGTAGAAGCTGTCAGTAGAGGTGTGCAGGGTAAACTTCAGGGGGTTCGCCTCATCAAACCCTGCCTCCTTCAGAAGTGCCTTGGCCTGCGCAGGATTATATTTGTACCATGGCCCTAGCTGGTCGCACCCTGGAGGTCGTCCACCCCAGCCTACCCAGATAGAGGCCACACCATAGGAGCAATGGCCTGCCTTCGCCACAAGAATGATCATCTTGGGTCGGTCCAAAGCCATGGAGAGAGCCCGCCTAACCTTCACATCGTTGAAAGGCGGCTCCCGCAGTTGCATCTCAAAGTACCACTGCCCAGTTGTGGGGTACTGCATCACGCGTAGGAAAGCGGTCTTGCCAGACTCATCGGTCCGCATGATATCTTCCACCAAGTCCCAGGTGGGGGTGGTGATCTGGTCTACCTGGCCAGTCCTCCACGCAGCGGTCAGCGTGGCCGGGTCTGGCATGAAGATCATCTCAACCCGGTCCAGGTAAGGAAGCTTGTTCCCGAACATATCCTTGCGGTAGTAGTCCGGGTTCTTCTTCCAGGTTAGCTTGTTCTGCGGAATCTCTTGGTCCAGCATGAAGGGGCCGGTGCCGATGGGCGGGCCTTTCCGCAGACCGCCTTCCTTTTCAAAGGCCTCGCGGGACCAGATGGAGTAGATGGGGTGCGTGAGGCTGGCGACGAACCCCACGTTGGGCCCCTTCAGGTTGAGGATGACCGTATACTTGTCAGGGGTCTCAATGCTGGCCACGTCCTGGAAGAGGGCGTTCTGCTGCAGGTACTTGGGGTCCCGGAACTGCTCATATGCGAACTTCACGTCATCGGCGATGAACTCCCGGCCGTTGACGGGCGGAATGTTGTGCCACTTCACGCCCTTTTTGAGGGTCATGACGATCTTGGACGGGCCCTCATATTTCCAGGTCTCGCACAGGTCACAGAAGGAGTAGACGTTGAAGTTGCTGTCGCCATTGGTGGCGAACATGGTCTCCAGGCTCATGTCGTGAGCGATGGTCTTGCTCAGGGCCAGGCCGTACTGGACAAAGGTCCCTACCGAGCCTGTTGCGGCGTCCCAGTTGGCCACCGGGTCATAGCGCAGGTCCAGGCGCAGGGTGCCACCATACTTCACGCTGGGGATGGGCCTGGGGAGCTTGCTCCAGTGGTACTTGGCCAGGTTCGGGTGGTCCTTCTCCAGCCCTGGCTCGCAAAGGGGACACTCCAACTTGCCAATCAGTGACGTGTACTCAGCCGGCCCGCTGGGCGTCGGGGCCGGCGCTCTCGGCGTCTGGACCGCGGGTGCGGGGGCGGCCGGCTGCGGGGCTTTCGGGGCTTCCTTGGCCGGTTGCCTGGTACACGCGGCCAGCAGAAGCAGCACTATCAGGAGACCGAGCAGCGTGAACACTGCCGCGCTTCGCTTCCAGAACATCTCTTCCTCCTGCGTCGTTTTTACCTGGCGCTTACATCTACCACTCGCAAAGGTGTGGCCTGGGGCCACAGGAACACGGTGCAGGGGCGGATGTCCGGTCCCTGGCAGCAGCCTAGCCTACTCTCCTCATACGGGGGTGTCAAGATCAGGGTCTTTTACAGAGCCATGCATAGCGATCTAAACGTTTCCATTGGTCAGCCTGGACTGGTGGGTGTCATTCTGAGCGCAGCGAAGAATCTGGCGGGGTTGGGGACAGCCTCACCCCAGATTCTTCGTCGCTGCGCTCCTCAAGAATGACAGGGCATAGTTTAGCTCACCGTTCAAGGCTCTGTAAAAGACCCTGGCCCAGTGCCCCACGGCTGGGTGGCGTGCGCCTCCTCCGGCGCGAGGGAGAGGCACCCAGGCCAGTTCACCCCCACCCCCAGTATCCCCGAGTCCTCAGCCAGGTCTCTTGGCTGGCCCGGAGGCCAGGACTCCCCCCTGAGCCCAGTTCCCCTTGTCGATGTCTTCGAAGACGACAAGGACCGCCTCAGGAGTGGTGTGGGCGATGGTGACTATGGCCTCGGTGATCACGCGCGCCAGCTCTGCCTTCTGGGCATGGGTTCTGCCCGGCCACATCTCGACGCGCACGATGGGCATGCTGCACCTCCCAGGGCATGGTACTGGGGTCTCTAGTAGCCCGTCTCCTTGTCCACCATGTTGAGCAATTGCTCCCCGGCCAGGAATCGTTCCAGGTTCACGCAGAACATGTCTATCAGTCGGTCAACATAGTTGGCGATGTTGCCAGCAGTGTGGGGGCTCACCAGGACGTTCGGCAGCCCCCAGAGCTCGCTCTCAGGCGGGAGGGGCTCCTGCTGGAAGACGTCCAGGGCGGCCCCGCCCATGCGCCCGCTCTTGAGGGCCCCGAGCAGCGCCTGCTCGTCCACCAGGGCGCCGCGGCCCACGTTGATCAGGTAGGCCGTGGGTTTCATGACGCGCAGCTCACGCTCCCCGATAAGGCCGTGGGTCGCTGGGGTAAGGGGCAGGGAGAGGACGATGAAGTCGCTGCGGGCGAGGAGGTCCACCAGCTCTGAGGGTGGATACAGGGTGTCCACGTCACCCACCAGCTCGCGGCGGGCCGTAGCCGACCTGCGGGTCGCCAGCACCTCCATATCAAAAGCGCGGCAGAGGTGCGCCACTGCGCTGCCGATGTTGCCCAGCCCCAGGATGCCGACTGCTTTGCCCCGTAGCTCCGAGAGCAGGAGCGAGCGCCGGTCCCACTGGCGCTGCGCCTGCTGGGAGATGGTCCGCGGCAACTGCTTCACGTGGGCGAGCATCGCCATGACCACAAACTCGGCCACCGCCCGGGCGGCAACGCCGCCGGCGTCGGTGAAGACCACCGGGCTCTCCACCAGCTCCCGGCTGAGGGTGTGGTCCGCACCCGCGGAGAAAAGCTGCACCCACCGCAGGCAAGGCGCGCGTTGGAGGAGGTTCTGGGGAAGGTCACGGGTAAACAGGACGTGGGTCTCTGCCAGGGCCTCATCCACGGCCTGCTGAGCCTCGGCCAGATCCCCAGGGTTCCCACCCCCCTGGCGCGCCCGGTACTCGCGGCGCATCAGGGGTGCGATCTCCCAGAGGGTGATGCCCGGAGAGATGCTCCGAAGGCGCTCTCGGTGCCGCTCTTCGACCGGCCATCCCAGGGATACCGTTACCTGCTCCATCACCCGCTGGCGCCTCCTGGCAGTCACTGGGATTATAGCAGCGGGATTATAGCAGCCGCTAGCTGGGCCTACAAGGCCGATACCCTGGGGGCCATGCAACCCTGGCTGTTGCCCTTCCCAGTTCTAGCGGCTAGAATCGGGGAGGAGGGCCAAGTGCAGCAGGGAGGCTCAGGGATGCGCATTGCGATTCCCCTCATCACCACCGTGGTAGCCCTTGTCTTTTCCCTGACGGTCCTGGACCAGTATCTGGAGCGTCGTCGGCCCTACCAGCTTGTGTGGACGGTGGGCCTTGGCCTGTACACGGTCGCCAGCCTGCTCCAGCTCCTCTGGTCGGCGGGCGTGGCCAGCGAAGCGGTCTTCCGTCTGTGGTATCTCACCGGGGCCATGCTGGTGGCTGCCTACCTGGGGATGGGCACCATCTATCTACTTTTCTCTCCGAAGGCGGGCCACATCACCCTGGGTGTCCTGCTGCTTCTGACGCTCCTGGCTGCGGCCCTGGCCCTGGCGACACCCCTGCGCGCCGACGTGGGGGTTCTGGAGGGTGGCCCGCTGCTCTCTCAAAACCCGAACACCAGGGAGAGCCTCTACCCTGCCTACGTAGGGGCCTTGACGGCGTTTCTGAACTCCGCGGGCGCTCTCGTCCTGATCGGCGGCGCGGTGTACAGCGCAGTCGTCTTCGCGCTACGACGGGCCGCCCCCCATCGTGTGGTCTCCAACATCCTGATTGCCGTGGGCGCGCTGGTTTCGGCTGCGGGCGGTGCCCTGGAGCGGTTCAACCTGCCGCAGCCCCACTCCCTGGCGCTGCTCATCGGCATCGTCGTCATCTATGTGGGCTTCCTGCGCAGCCGGGAGGTCTTCTCGGTGTACCGGGTCCCCTTCCGGCGGCGGCCCGGGCCGGCGTAGCATACCTGGCAGCCCGCCTACCTGCCCTGGCTCAGGCGGGCGGCCAGGTGTTCCGGCAGGCCGTGGCGGCGCATCTTGGCCTGGGTAGCTGCGACATCGTAGGGCACACGGAAGTGGAAGATATCCCCCGGAGCGCTCTCGAAGAGCACATAGCTGGCCCTGGGGTCTCCGTCGCGGGGCTGCCCCACTCCTCCGGGGTTGATGATGAGCCTGGCCTCTGGCAGCCGCACCCCCTGGCCCTCAGGAAACCCCAGGAACTGGGCGCCGTGCCCTGCTTCCAGGCACAGGAATGGCAGGTGGGAGTGCCCCACCAGGCAGTAGGGCGTGGTGAAGAGGCCGAAGCACGCCCCGGCGACCTCCGGGGAGACAACGTACTCATAGATGGGGTCCCGTGGGCTGCCGTGGACCAGGGTGAAGGGCCCCCTCTCCAGGCGCTGCGGGAGGCCCGCAAGGAAGGAGCGGTGCCCTGGCGAGAGCTGGCCCGCAGTCCAACGAACGGCGGCAGCGGCGTGAGGGTTGAACCACTGGAGGTCGGCGGCCCCGATAGCCGCCAGGTCGTGGTTGCCGGCCACCGTGTGGTGGGGGAGCGCCTGAAGCAGCTCGATGCAGGGCCCGGGGTCGGGCCCGTAGCCCACAGTGTCCCCCAGGCACCAGACCTCGTCGAAGCCGCCGTGGCCCCGGGCATCCTGGAGGACGGCCTGGAAGGCCTCCAGGTTGCTGTGGATGTCCCCGAGGATCAGTGCCCGGTGAGGTCTTCCCTGTCCTGCCATGCGTTCCTTCTTGAGGTTCCGTTCCACCTGCCAGTATAATGCCCACTGTGAAGGTAGGGGAGCTTGGCGAGTTTCGTCTCATCGAGCGGCTGGCCCGGCTGGTGGCTTCCGCCGAGTCTGGGCTAGCGGCACCAGCGCCCTCTTCGCCGCGCCTCCTTGTTGGCATCGGCGACGATGCGGCTGCCTGGCAGATGGATGCGACGGTCGAGCTCTTTACCACGGACACCCTGGTGCAGGGGGTGCACTTCACCGTTGAGACCGCGACGTGGCGGGAGCTTGGCTGGAAGGCGATGGCGGTCAACCAGAGTGACGTGGCTGCAATGGGCGGCCTGCCTGCGTACGCCCTCATCACCCTGGGGTTGCCCCTGGATGTCTTGGTGGAAGAGGTAGATGAGCTGTACCGGGGGATGCTGGAGGCCTGCCGGGAGTACGGCGGGGCTATCATCGGCGGCGACATCGTCCGATCGCCGGTGGCGTTCATCACGGTCGGCCTTACCGGGGTCACGGATGCCCCCTTGCTGCTCCGCTCCGCTGCCCGGGCCGGGGACCGGGTGGCGGTCACGGGCCCTGTGGGTGGCTCCGCCGGGGGGCTGAAGATGCTGGCGGAGGGCCGCTTGCTGGACCAGGAGATAGCCCGGCCCCTTCGGGAGGCCCACCTCCGGCCCAGGCCGCGCATCGCGCAAGGTCGCATCCTGGCCCAGCGCGGTGTCCGCTGCGCCATGGACATCAGCGACGGGCTTGTGGATGACCTGTCGAAGCTCTGCCTGGCCAGCAGGGTGGGTGCCCGGCTTCTTGCACCGCAGGTCCCAGTCCACCCTGCCCTGCGCCGCGCCTTCCCCCAGGAGGCCCTGGAGCTGGCCCTGGGCGGCGGCGAGGACTACGAGCTGGTTTTTACCGCTCCGCCTGCGCTCATGGATGAAGCTCTGAGACTTCTGCCGCCGGGGGCCACGGTGATAGGGGAGATTCTGCCAGGGCCACCCGGTCAGGTCTCTGTGCTTGACCGCGAGGGCTATCCGGTGCCCGTGCGCCACGGCGGTTGGGACCACCTCCGCACATGACTACCTGCCTCGATCTTCTCTCCCACGGCCCCGAGGAGACGCAGGAGCTCGGCAGACTGCTGGGCAGCCACGCTGCGGCAGGTGACCTTTTCCTCCTGGCCGGGGGGCTCGGAGTGGGAAAGACGACCCTGACCCAGGGGATTGCCTGGGGTCTAGGGGTGCAGGAGCACGCCCGAAGCCCCACCTTCGTCCTGGTGACCCAGTATCGGGGGCGCCTGACCCTCTATCACATTGACCTCTACCGCCTGGACGACGTGCAAGAGGTGCTGGACCTGGGGCTGGACGAGTACCTCTTTGGCGATGGGGTCTGCGTGGTAGAATGGGCGGAGAAGGCCCCCCAGGTGTTCCCGGCGGCGCATTTGCTGGTGACCCTCCAGCCCGTGGATGACACCACCCGGCGGCTGCGGCTGGAGGCCCGTGGCTCGCGGTATGAGGGCCTCCTGGAGGCCGTGCGCCAGGCCAGGGAGCGGGGCGGACGGTAGGCTATGGAACTCTCTGTTGACACCTCAACCCGCTACGCCAGCGTCGGCCTCTCCCGAAAGGGGGAGCTTCTTCTGGCGCTCTCCTGGCACTCCGCCCAGAACCACACCGTGGAGCTGATGCCTGCCATCCTGGCGCTCCTGTCAAGGGCCGGTGCGCGACCCTCGGACCTGACGGCGCTGGTTGTGGCACGGGGCCCAGGGGGGTTCAGCGCGCTGCGGGTCGGGCTTGGCCTGGTGAAGGGCATGGCGGTCGGCCTGGGCATCCCGATGGTCGGGGTGGGCACCCTTGAGGTGGAGGCCTTCCCGCTCAGCAACTCGGGGCTCCCCGTGTGCCCCCTGCTGGACGTGGGGCGGGGCGAGGTGGCGTGGGCCCTCTACCAGGCGGACGAGAGGGGATGGCGCCAGCTCCGGGAGGAGTCCATCGCCTCCATCGAAGGGCTTGCTGTTGACGTTGCTGAGCAGGCCGTGTTCTGCGGCGAAGGGGCTGTCGCCCATGCCGAGGAGCTTCGGGAGCGGCTGGGGCAGAAGGCCCTGCTGGTGGGAGCTGGGATGCCGACGCGGAGCGTGGCGGCCCTGGCCCACCTGGGGCACCAGCGCCTGTCCAGGGGGGAGCGGGATGATGTGTCCACCCTTCAGCCCCTCTACCTGCGTAGCCCCAGCGTCTCGCGACCCAAGTCCCCGGCAGGATAGCCGAGAACCGTCCAGGAGGAAGCCGCGTGTCGAAGGTGCAGCGCACCCTTGTCCTTGTCAAGCCCGATGGTATGCAGCGGGGGCTGGCGGGGGAGATCATCGGTCGCCTGGAGCGACGCGGTCTGAGCATCGTCGGGATGAGGCTGGTACACATAGACCGGGCGCTGGCGGAGCGGCACTACGCTGCCCACGTGGGCAAGGGGTTCTTCCCTGGCCTGGTGGAGTTCATCACCTCCAGCCCGGTCGTTGCCATCGTTTTTGAGGGGAAGGATGCGGTGGAGGCCGCCCGGCAGGCGATGGGGGCCACCGACCCGCTGAAGGCGGCGCCAGGGACCATCCGGGGCGACCTCGGACTGGACATCGGGCGCAACCTGGTGCACGGCTCAGACTCCCAGGAGTCGGCGGAGCGGGAGATCGGCCTGTTCTTCTCCCCGCGGGAGCTGGTGGAGTGGAGGCGAGACGTGGACAGGTGGGTCACTGAATCTTGAGGAGAGGGGTAGCCCGAGACCACACGCGCTCAAGGTCGTAGTATTCCCTCTGGGCGGGGGCAAAGACGTGGACAATAACGTCACCGAAGTCCAGCAGAACCCACCCGGAGTCGGCCTTCCCCTCGCGATGATGCAGGGAGGCGCCCTCACTCGTCAGGCTCTTTTCCAGCTCGTCTGCCACCGCATCTATCTGGCGGGCTGACTCGGCGCTGAGGATAACAAAGTAGTCAGTGAAGGCGTGCTGCGTCAACTCAAGCAGGACGATTTCGGTGGCCTGCTTGTCCACAGCAACCTCAACGGCCCGGCGGGCGATATCTACGGCCTCTTGCATCTTCCTCCAGCGCCATGATAGGGTGCCCTGGGGACGCTGTCAATGGCGTTTCTGGGTGCACAGGAGGGGAGCGTGGGGTGTGCCGGGTTGCTTGTGAGGTCAGGGTGACATCAGGAAGCGCCAGCTATCAAAGGAAGGGGGTTGCCATGCCCGCGTTGCTCTACGAGGTCAAAGACCGGGTCGCCTACATCACCCTGAACCGGCCAGAGAAGCTGAACGCCATCAACCGGGAGATGCGCGAGGCGCTCTTCCGCGCCTTCGCCGATGTGAGGGACAACCCCGACGTCTGGGTCGCCATTGTCACCGGGAATGGGCGGGCCTTCTCCGTGGGCCACGACCTGGCGGAGCTGTCGGGTGGTGGGGAAGACCGTGGCCCCACCACGGACGAGCTCTACGTGTACCAGATGTACACCTGGAAGCCCGTCATCGCTGCCGTCAACGGGTTCTGCCTGGCCCAAGGCGCGGGCATCGCCCTCTGCTGCGACCTGCGCATCGCCTCGGAGAGGGCGTCCTTCGGCTGGCCCCAGGTGAAGCGGGGCATCTCCTCGGTGAGCGGGCCCTCGCTGCTGGCCCATCGCATCCCCCTGAACCGCGCCTTCCAGTTCCTCTTCACCGGCGAGCCCGTTGATGCCCAGGAGGCCCTGCGCCTGGACCTGGTGAACCAGGTGGTGCCCCAGGAGCGGCTGATGGCGGAGGCCGAGGCCCTGGCCCGGAAGCTCCTGGAGAACGCCCCCCTGGCGGTGCGGGCCATCAAGGAGCTGACCATCCGGGGGCTGGAGATGCGCCTGGAGGACCGGGTGCGCTTCGCAGCCCTGATGCTGAGCCGGATCCAGCAGACGGAGGACGCCAAAGAGGGTCTCGGCGCCTTCCTCGAGAAGCGCCAGCCCGCCTGGAAGGGGCGCTGAGGGCGAAAGGCTTTGACAGAAGCCTTTCGGTTGATAGTGACATTTCCATTCACCCCTCGTCCCAAGCCCGTCGAGGGACGGGGGCGTGCCTACCGGTTCCGCTTGCGGTGAGCCTGTTGCAGGACGAGACGGGCTTTGTTGCCCGCTTCACTCAACTTCCGGGTGTGCCTCTCTATTTGGGGCGTCTAAGCTCTAGGTCGCGAATGGCTTTCTCAACCCTAGCAAGGCGTACATGTGCCGATCGGTTCGAAAGCGGGGCGGAGCCGGGCAGGATGTTGTAGGATTGAAGGTGTAAAGAACCGGTCTCGTGGCTGAGGAACATCATCTCGGTGCTGTGGAGTGCAACTTGACTACCAAACAATATGTTCCGGTCTTCCTTAGCTCAACCTATTTGGATCTCAAGCCATATCGCAAGGCTGTCTGGGACGAGCTTGAAGCCCTGAAGATGTCAGTCAACGGCATGGAAATTTTCGGTGCGAGGCCAGAGCAACCATTGGAAACGAGTCTTGCTGAGGTATCGAAATCCCGGTACTTCATCTGTGTGCTGGGCACCCGATACGGCAGTGTCGAAGACAACACAGGGAAGTCGTTTACCCAACTCGAATACGAAAAGGCCTTGGAAGAAAAGAAGCAAATCCTGGTCTATCTGATCGATGAGGAAGGGGCACGAGTTGCCCCAAGGTTTGTGGACAAGGGTCGCGAAGCAGAGCTTCTAAGCGCTCTCAAAGAAGAGGTCGGCAAAAGGCATACTATTGACTACTTCCAGTCACCTGAGCAGCTGGCGTCTAGTGTGAAAAGGGACTTGCTTCGATTATTCGAAGAGCACAGCGTCGGAATCAACAAAAGCACTCTGGGAATCAGTGAAGACCCTAGCGTAACGTTGGGTACGCTGGGAAAGTTCGATGTGATGCCTGGTCGGCTACACGGAGAGAGGGTGGAGTTGAGGGTTAGGATCAAGGGTGCGCCGGAGGAAGTCCCCAGAACCGAGTGTGAGGCGCTCAGACTAACATGTGGGCAAGCAATAAAGAGGCGCGCAGATATTGTCGCACCAGAAGGAATCTCCAAGGGGTGGAGTTGGGCAGATTGGCTTTACGCGGAAGGAGAGTTGGCTGATAAACTGTATGAGATGCCTGATGGGCATGAGGTCAGTGTCAAAGCCAGGCTTGCATTTGGCGAAGAGCGAGATCTTGTTGTAGTTCGAAGCTATCCGGCATGGATGCATGTAGTGTACACGGGAGACGAAGGGGTGACTGACCTAGAGACCGGTTCTACACGCCGTAGCTACTCTTACACGGAAAAGCACACACTAAGAGCTTTGGTGTTGTCTAAGGTGCTGACTTCAATGCAGTGACGCCGTTGCACCATGCATTGGAGTCAGCACCTTAGGTCACGTCAATAAGTGTGTAAGCAGGGTCAGGCGGCGACCTCCTGCATTGCGGACCAGTGTTTAGCATCGCACAAATGTTTTGGTAGGTCAATCACTGAAAGCAGACCCAACCTGGTCCTACATTGACATTAGCGCCGGGCGGGACGTAGGATAGAGTCAGGCCGTGCTAGACGGGGAGCTGGCGGTGCCCTGCACCCGCAATCCGCCACAGCGGGGTTGAACTCCCCCTCGCGGGCCCGAGGTCCGGCTGCTCTCCAAAGGAAGGGGCGTTGAAGGCTGGGCCCCGCGCGGCGGAGGCCTGTGAACCCCGCCAGGCCCGGAAGGGAGCAACGGTAAGCGGTGTCCTCCGGGTGCCGTGGGTCTGCCTGGCTGGAGCCTCTTCCCAGGAGATGCCGGGCTGCCGGGAACAACAGGGGGTGCACGGCCTATCTTTTTTGGAGGACGGCCAGTGCGAGTCATTGACATTCACGTGTATGTCCCTCGGCAGCCTGGCCTTCCGGAAGACCCGGTGCGGGCTGCCATGCGCCAGTACTTCCGAGCGCCTCCTTCGCCCACCGACCCCGCCGAGATGGCCGCTACCTATAAGGCCCTGGTCCCCTTCCGGGAAGAGGTGCGCCCCAAGATCCTGCTGGGGAACGCCAAGCGCCTGCTCAAGCTGTGACCCTCGCCTCATCCACCCAAAGGGGCGTTCGGGACACCCTGCGCCGACTTGGCCTGAGCCCCCGCAAAGCCCTGGGCCAGCACTTCCTGGTGGACCGGCGTGCCCTGGGGCGCATCCTCGAAGCGGCGGACCTGAAGCCCGACGATACGGTGGTAGAGGTAGGCCCCGGCCTCGGCGTTCTGACCCAGGCCCTGGCCGGGCGCTGCGGGAGGGTGCTGGCGGTCGAGCTGGACCGGGAGTTGGCGGAGGCCCTGGGCCGCGCCTTCGCAGATACCCCCCATGTGACCGTTCTCAACGCCGACGCCCGGGAGATTGACCCCTGGGAGCTTCTGCCGCCAGACACCCCCTACAAGGTGGTGGCCAATCTGCCCTACTACGCTGCCAACCCCATCCTGCGGCGTTTCCTGGAGGCGGCCCGCAAGCCCTCGCTGCTGGTCATCACCGTCCAGCGCGAGGTGGCGCAGAACATCGCCGCGCCGCCCGGGAAGCTGGGGCTGCTCGGCGTGAGTGTCCAGCTCTACGGCAAGCCGCGCATCGCGGGCTACCTCCGGCCCTCCGCCTTCCACCCGCCTCCAAAGGTGACCTCCGCGATCCTGCGCATTGACGTGTACCCGAAGCTGGCGGTGGACGTGACAGACGTCGAGGCGTTTTTCCAACTGGCCCGGGCGGGGTTCAGCGCCCCACGGAAGCAGCTCCGCGGCGCCCTGGCCCACTCCCTGGGGCTTGAGAGGCAAAAAGTAGAGGCGCTGCTGGTGCGAGCGGGGGTTGACCCCACCCGCCGGGCTGAGACCCTCTCCCTGGAGGAGTGGGCGAGGCTTGAGCGGTGCTGGCAAGAGCGCCGTGGAGGATAGCCCGATGAAGGCCCACGCCAAGGTGAACCTCACGCTGGAGGTCCTGGGCCGCCGCCCCGACGGCTACCACGAGGTGGCGACGGTCCTCCAGACCGTTGACCTGTGGGATGAGGTGACCGTCACCTCCGCTGAGGGGCTTTTCCTGACCTGCAACATCCCGGAGCTGGCAGGGCCTCACAACCTGGCCCTCCGGGCGGCCCACCGCCTGCGAGAAGCCTGCGGGGTGGCCCAGGGGGCTCAGGTTGCTCTCCACAAGCGCATCCCCGCGGCAGCCGGGTTGGGTGGGGGCAGCGCCGATGCCGCTGCGACTTTGCGAGCCCTGAGCGACCTCTGGGGCCTTGGGCAGCCCCAGCTTTCGGAGCTGGCGGCGGGACTGGGCTCCGACGTTCCCTTCTTCCTGGCAGGCGGCACCGCCCTGGCCAGCGGCCGCGGGGAGCGCGTCGATGCCCTGCCTCCGCTGTCGCCTACCTGGGTGGTGCTGCTGGCGCCTCCCTTCCAGGTGGAGGGCAAGACCAGAACCATGTACTCGCGCCTGACCCCGGGCCGCTACACGGACGGCTCGATCACGGCGCGGCTGGTGGAGCGGTTGCGCCGGGGGGAAGGGGTCCGTCCGGAGGACCTCTTCAACGTCTTCGACTCGGTGGCCCTGGAGGTCTTTCCAGGGCTGGAGCGCTACTGGATGGCGATGCAGGGAGCAGGGGCAAAGGGCGCCCACCTGGTGGGCGCTGGCCCTTCGCTCTTCGCCCTGGCGGGCGACTACGCGGAGGGCATGGAGATAGTCGCGCGCCTGTGGGACGGGGGCTACCCGGGACGGCTGGTGTGCACTGCGCTAGTGTAGTGCTTCCAACACTTCGTTAGTTCTCCGGACTTTGGCAAGAATGGCCTGCACGGAGGCCATCCAGACAAACGGCTTGTTGTTCATGCCCAGCAGCTTACTTCACCTAACGCTATTTAGGAAGCACTACACTAGGAGGTGCCAGGG
>JACQUN010000207.1 GCA_016210285.1 Chloroflexota bacterium | reverse complement strand
GGTCAAGAAGCTGGACGCCTCTGTCAAGGTGGCCGTCATGGGGTGCGAGGTCAACGGCCCGGGCGAGGCCAAGGACGCCGACGTGGGCATCGCGGCGGGTGCAGGCCGCGCCGTTATCTTCCGCAAGGGGCAGAAGGCCCGCGTAGTCCAGGCCAGCGACATGCTCTCAGCGCTGATGGAAGAGGTGCAGAAGGTTATTGCTGAGCGCCAGGGGGCGCCGAGTCCAGCTTCTTAGCCCCCAAAAACCCTCCCTTCGCCCAGCCCAGGAAACGGAAGGAGTAGCAACATGCCCTGCCCCGTCTGCAACCAGGAGCACACCTCTCGGCCCATCCAGTGCCTGCAGGCTGCCACCATGGACCACGTCGGCCGGTGCGGCATTAGCACTGAACACACAGAAGACTGCCTGCTGAAGCAGCTCACCGCCTATGTAGACGCGAACCCCCAATGGAAGCGAGGACCCAGGCCCAAGAACCCGTAAGGAGAGCATCATGCCATCAGAGCTGACCGGCAAGGCCCAGACCGTCCTGGGGCCTATAGCCCCTGAAGCCCTCGGCGTCACCATGACCCACGAGCACGTCCTCATTGACTTCCGCCCCGTCTTCATTGAGCCTGCCGAAGCCACGGCCCGCCGGCTGGCCCAGGAGCCGGTGCGGCTGGAGAACCTGCACTGGATTCGCACCCACCAGGCCAGCAACCTGGATAACCTGATGCTCATGGATGAAACGGTTGCCGTTGACGAAACACTGCGCTACAGGTGGGCAGGCGGCGCTACCATCGTGGAGGCCACCAGCATCGGCATCGGGCGGGACCCGCTGGGGCTTGCCAGGGTAGCGCGAGCCACCGGCCTGAACATCATCATGGGTGCGGGCTACTATGTCGCCACGGCCCATCCCAGGGACATGGACCGCCGCAGCGAGGACGCCATCTTCCAGGAGATTGTGCGGGACATCCGCGTCGGCGTGGGGGACACCGGCGTCCGGGCCGGGCATATTGGGGAGCTCGGCTGCTCCTGGCCCCTGGCGGACAACGAGCGGAAGGTGCTCCGCGCCGCCGCCCGCGCCCAGCGAGAGACCGGCGCTCCCATCCTGATTCACCCGGGCCGCGACGAGTCGGCGCCCCTCGAAATTATGGAGGTGCTGCGAGAGGCAGGCGCCGACGTCCGCCGGACTGTCATGGGGCACATTGAGCGCACCATCTTCAACCCCGCCACGCTGCGCAGGCTGGCCGGGACGGGCTGCTACCTGGAGTACGACCTCTTCGGCCAGGAGAACTCGTATTACCCCTTCAACCCCTCGGTGTATATGCCCAATGACATCCAGCGCATGGAGCAGCTTGCCCAGCTCATCGCCTGGGGCCACCTGGACCAGCTTGTCATCGCCCACGACATCTGCATGAAGATTCGCCTGGTCAGGTACGGCGGCCACGGCTACGCCCACATCCTGGAGAACATCGTGCCACGGATGCGGGCGCGCGGCTTCACCGAGCAGCAGATCCGTGCGATACTGGTGGAGAACCCGCGGCGGGTGTTGACCTTTGCGTAAGCTCACAAGCTGAGCATGGAGGCTTTTTATGGAGTTCCGCTGGACGCCTGAGCAGGAGACGTTCCGGGGGGAGATTCGCGGCTTCCTGGCCAGGGAGCTGCCCGCTCACCGCGCCTCTGGTGACGAGGAGGGTGGCTCCAGGGAGTTCTCCCGAAAGCTGGGGCAGAAGGGCTGGATCGGCCTTGCCTGGCCCAGGGAGTTCGGCGGCAAGGGGCTTGGCTACATGGAGCGGCTCATCTACGCCGAGGAGATGGTGCTGAGCGGCGCCCCCATCGGCTATCACCACAACGCCGAGCGCCAGATGGGCCCGTCCATCATCATGTTTGGCACCGACGAGCAGCGCGCCGAGTTCCTGCCCCGCATCACCAGGGGTGAGTGCTCCTTCGCCATCGGCTACAGCGAGCCCGACACCGGCTCCGACCTGGCCTCCCTGAAGACCAGGGCCGTCGAGGACGGCGACGACTATGTCATCAACGGCGCCAAGGTCTGGAACAACGCCCACAGGAACGACTACCTCTGGCTGGCGGCCCGCACCAACCCCGACGCCCCCAAGCACCGCGGCATCAGCGTCTTCATCGTGGACATGAAGGCCCCGGGTGTGGCCGCCGAGCCCCTGCGCAACATGGCCAACGAGCCTTCGTTCTGCCTGGTGACCTTCCAGGACGTCCGCGTGCCCAAGCGCATGATGGTGGGGGAGAGGGACCGGGGGTGGTACGTGGTGGCGGGCAACCTGGACTTTGAGCGCTCCGGCATCGAGCGGGTCGGGCGCTTCTATCCCCTCTGGCAGGAGTTCCTGGGGTTTGTGCGAGAGGCACGCTTCAATGGGGGTCGCCTGCTCAGTGACGTGCGCGTGCGCCACCGGCTGGCGGAGACGGCCATCGAGTTCGAGGTCGGGCGCCTCCTGTGCTACAAGGTGGCCTGGATGATGGCCCAGGGGAAGGTCCCCAACATGGAGGCATCGGTCTCCAAGCTCTTTGGCACCGAGGCCGCCCAGCGCATGGCACGCACCATGAGCGAGGTCCTGGGCCTCTATGGGCAGCTCGAGCCTGGCTCCAGGTGGGCACCCCTGGCTGGGAAGGTGGAGCGAGCCTGGATTGGCGCCATCTCCCACACCATCGCCGCCGGCACCTCGGAGATTCAGCGCAACATCATCGCCACGCGGGGCCTGGGGCTGCCCAGGGGGTAGAAAGCGCCACCGCTGGCCTGAGCATCAACCCAATCATCCGCATGATGAGGGCCCTGAGCACGCCGGGCGGCAGCGTTCTTGACATGTCTTGATGTAAATGATATAATTATCTACCAAACGGGCCCTCGTTTCACAGGTAACGTTTGACAAACCGAGACGAATCCACCGGCCTTGCGGATGGTGATGCACAACGTGGGCGCTGAATGCCCCCCTGAGAAGAAGACCGAAGCGTGGCTCCAGGCGCTGCGCCTTTGCGGGGTCTTTGAACATCTCACAGATATCGAGCTTCAACTTGTTTGCGGGGTGTGTGTCGAGGAGACCTTTCAAGCGGGCGAGACCCTGTCTGCTGGGGGGTCACGGCGGCATTGTGCTTATGTGATCCTGCAGGGCACTGTGGCATCCCTTCTGGTGCTAGAAGATCGCCAGGTTCCCCTGACGCAACACTCCGCCGGCGATGCTGTGGCGTTCTCCTCTCTCCTGGGCGGCGGGCCAGTCGGCACCATCAGCTACCGCGCCATGCAGAATACCAGAACCCTGTGCATTGCCGCTGACCGCTTCCAGGAGCTTTCTAAGAGCTTCCCTGTCATGGCCCTTGAGGTGTATCGCGCAATAGCCCTCCGACTCATACACAACAACCAACAATTGCGGCTGGCGCTTCTCCAGCCCCAGAACCGGTAGCAAAGCCCCACACTCAAGGGATGAATCTCCCTTATCGCAATGGGCTCGCCCGCGTCCCCGGCACCCTCGCCCTTGCCAACCCCCGCTCCCCTCGTGTACATTCTGTCTGCATTGTGTTGGAGGGAGCAAAACGTAGATGCGCTTCACCCAGCTTTTTGGCCGCAGCCTGCGCAGCGAGCCCGAGGCGGAGACCCCCAGCCACCGCCTGCTGCTCAAGGCAGGGATGCTCCAGCAGGTGGCCGCAGGCGTCTACTCCTACATGCCCCTGGCCTGGCGCGCCCTGCGCAAGGTGGAGAACATCATCCGGCAGGAGATGGACGCCGCCGGCGCGCAGGAGCTGAAGCTACCCGCCCTGCAGCCCCTGGAGCTCTGGCAGCAGTCCGGCCGCGCCGAGGCCTTCGGGCAGAACCTGCTCCGCCTCAAGGACCGAAGGGAGCGGGACCTGGTCATCGCCCCCACGCATGAGGAGACCGTCACCCTTCTGGCGCGCCAGTTCGTGCAGAGCTACCGCGACCTGCCCGTGACCGTCTATCAGATCCAGACCAAGTTCCGGGACGAGCCGCGGCCTCGGGGCGGCCTCATCCGCGTCCGCGAGTTCGATATGAAGGACGCCTACAGCTTTGACGCCAACTCCGATGGCCTGGACCGCAGCTACGAGGCCATGGTGAAAGCCTACAAGAGCATCTTCGCCCGGTGTGGCGTCCGGGCCGTGATGGTGGAAGCGGACAGCGGCGCTATCGGCGGCAAGGACTCCCACGAGTTCGTCCTTCCCACAGAGGTTGGGGAGGACACCGTCATCCTCTGTGGGGGCTGCGGCTACGCTGCCAACGCCGAGCGGGCGCAGAGCGTGAAGAGAGAGGCTGGCGGCGGGTCGTTTCAGCCTGTGGAAGAGGTAGCGACGCCTGGTGTGAAGACCATCGATGCGCTGGCGGCGTACCTGGGCGTCCCCAAGGACAAGACGCTGAAGGCCGTCTTCTACTCCGCGGATGGCCAGATGGTCCTCGTCACCTTGCGGGGCGACCTGGAGGTCAACGAGGTCAAGCTGAAGCGGCGGCTGAACTGCAACGACCTGCGCCTGGCCACCAACGACGAGGTAGCCGCCGCGGGCCTGGTGGCCGGCTACGCCTCACCCGTGGGGCTGAAGGGTGTGCGCATGTTGGTCGACGACTCCATCCACCTGGGGAGCAACTTCGTCGCGGGGGCCAACCGCCCCAGCTACCACCTGCGCAACGTCAACCCTTCTCGCGACTTCCTGGCACACGGGATCGAGATCGGCGATATCGCCCTGGCTCAAGGGGGAGACGGTTGCACCCGCTGCGGGACGTCCCTCCAGGCGCTGAAGGGTATCGAGGTCGGTCACGTCTTCAAGCTGGGGACCTTCTTCTCAGAGCTTCTGGGCGCCTACTTCCTGGACCGGGAGGGGCGGCAGCGGCCCCTCATCATGGGCTGCTACGGCATCGGCGTGGGCCGCCTCCTGGCCGCCGCCATCGAGGGCAACCACGATGAGCGGGGCATCTGCTTCCCCCCCGCCATCGCCCCCTACCAGGTCTATCTCGCCGCGCTGAACGTCGAGGACGCCAAGGTGGCCGAGGGCGCGGGGCATCTCTATGAAGACCTCCAGCGGGCGGGCGTTGAGGTGCTGTATGATGACCGAGGGGAGTCGGCAGGGGTCAAGCTCAACGATGCTGACCTCCTGGGATTTCCCGTGCGGGTGGTCGTAAGCCCCCGCACGCTCAAGCAAAACAGCGCAGAGGTGAAGCCGCGCCGGGAGCAGGCGGCGGCCCTGGTGCCGCTGGATACGGTAGTGGATATGGTCGTGGGCAGAGTGCGTGCCCTCCTTGAGGTGCCGCGCCCTTGAGAGGAGGCTATGATGGCTGGCATCTGGCCAGGGGACACCAGGTGTGTCGTTATGTTGACATTCGACGTGGATGGCCGCTCCTCGTGGATACGCCGCAACCCGGAGTTCGTCCACTACCCCTCCCTCATGTCCATGGGCGAGTACGGCCCCAGCGTCGCCATCTACCGCATCCTCCAGGTCCTGGACGACTATGGCATCAAGGCCACCATGTTCATCCCCGGCTTCGTGGCGGAGACCCACGAGGAGATGGTGCGGGAGATCGTCCGCCGCGGCCACGAGGTGGCCCACCACGGCTACATGCATGAAGCGCCCATCAGCGTGAACGCTGAGGAGGAGGAGCAGATCCTGGACAGGGGCATCGCCATCATCAAGCGCCTGACCGGGGAGGCGCCCGCGGGCTACCGCTCCCCCTCCTGGGAGCTCAGCGAGCGCTCCCTGCCGCTTCTGGCGTCTCGCGGCTTCCGCTACGACTCCTCCCTCATGGGCGACGACGCGCCGTACTTCGTCGAGGCGGGCCAGGGGAAGCGCCTGGTGGAGCTGCCGGTCCACTGGGAGTGGGACGACGCCCCCTACTACCAGTACGCCCCCGCCTTCAACATGCGCAACCCCATCTCCAGTCCGGAGCAGGTGTACAGCGCCTGGGTGCTGGGCTTCGAGGGGGTCTACCGCTGGGGCCGCGCCCTCACCCTCACGATGCACCCCTACATCAGCGGGCGGCCGGGCCGGCTGCAGGTGGTGGAGCGTCTCATCCGCCACATGCGCGCCTTCCCCGGGGTCCGCTTCATGCGTTGCGTGGACGCGGCGGAGATGTGGGAGAAGAGATAGTGGAGTAGCCTTTCCCGCCCCTTGCGCAGGCGGGAACCTGCGTGCTATACTCGCTTCGTAGGCTACCTCTGGGCAGTGAAAGTGGGATTTCTCCCACTTTCTTTGTTATGAGGGGAGGAGGGGCCTACGGAGGTCCCTGGGCATGAAGAGCGACTTCCTGATCGCGGTCACACAACTTGCAGCGGAGCGGGGCCTTCCCAGGGAGAAGGTCATCGCAGCGGTGGAGGCTGCTCTGGCGTCTGCCTACAAGAAGGACACCATCGCAGCCGGCCATGATATCACCGTTCGTCTGAACCCCAGCACCGGGGAGGTGAAGACCTACCTTCAGAAGGCGGTGGTGGAGGTGGTGGCCGACTCGCGCAAGGAGCTTTCTCTGGCCGAGGCCGTCCAGGCCAAGCCCGACGCCAGGGTAGGCGACACCGTGGAGTTTGAGGCCGACTTCCCTGCTGCCGGGCGCATCGCTGCCCAGATTGCCAAGCAGGTGGTCTTGCAGCGCCTGCGGGAGGCCGAGCGGGAGCTCGTCCTCGCCGAGTACACCAGCAAGATCGGCGACATCCTCCCCGGCCGCGTCGAGCGGATAGAGCCGGCAGGGGTGATCGTCAACCTGGGCCGCACTGGGGGGGTCATGCCCAGAGAGGAGCAGATCCCCACCGAGCGGCCCCGCCCCACCCAGACCCTTCAGTTCCTCCTAGTTCGCGTTGACCGGAGTCCCAAGGGGCCGGAGCTGATC
>JACQUN010000201.1 GCA_016210285.1 Chloroflexota bacterium | reverse complement strand
TCAGCTCCTCCATGAGGTTGTACTTGGTATGAAGGCGGCCCGCGGTATCAACGATGACCATCTGGACGCCGCGGGCTCTGGCGGCCTGAACCGTGTCGCAGGCCACGGCGCCGGGGTCAGCGCCCTGCTGGTGGGCAATGACCTCCGCCCCCACCCGCTGCCCCCAGACCTGAAGCTGCTCGATGGCAGCGGCCCGGAACGTATCCGCCGCTCCCAGGAGCACCTGGGTTCCATCAGCCTGAAGATGGTGGGCTAGCTTGGCGATACTGGTAGTCTTCCCGGTTCCATTGACACCGACCACCAGGACTACCACGGGGAGGGGGACCTGCCCATCTTTGCGGGGGAAGGGCTCCCACCCGTTTCCGATTCGCAAGATGGCGACCATCTCCTCCTTCAGCAGGCCCAGGGCGCGCTGCGGGTTGCTGACCCGCTCCTCCCGCACCCGCTCTTTGACCCGACCCAGAAGGCGGTGGGTGGTTTCCACCCCCACGTCGGCACCGACGAGGAGCTCTTCGGCCTCCTCCCAGAGGGCTTCGTCCAGGCTGCCTCGCTGGAACAGGCCCGCCAATCTCCCAAACCAGGTCTCCCGACTCCGCTTGACGCCCTCGCGCGTCTTCTCCTTTCGGCGGAAGAGATTAAGCATCGTCTTCCTTTGCGAGAAGGCCCTCTCGCAGGTGCTCCAGTGCAGCCTGAGCCGCTGCTCGCTCCGCCTCCGCCTTGCGGCGTCCCCTGCCGCGCCCCAGAATCTCCCCCTCCACCACCGCCTCCATCACGAACTGCTTGGCATGGTCGGGCCCCTCCTCCCCAACCATCCGGTACATGGGGGACGGCTGCCCACGACTCTGCACAAGCTCCTGGAGCAGGGACTTGGGGTCTTTGGGGGCTCCCAGCAGAGGCAAGCGCTCGAGCTCTCCGCCCAGAACACGCAGGACGAAGTCGCGGGCTGCCCCGACGCCCTGGTCCAGGAGTATGGCGCCCACTACCGACTCCAGGGCTGCCGCCAGATTCGACGGCCGGCTTCGCCCGCCGCTGGCCTCCTCTCCCTGTCCCAGGCACAGGAAATCCCCCAGCTTCAGGGCGTCCCCGACCCTGGCCAGGCTCTCCCCGCACACCAGCGCCGCACGGAGGGCGGTAAGCTCACCCTCCGGCTTCTCAGGGTAGCGCCGGAAGAGCTCCTCCGCCACCACAAAGTCCAGCAGTGCGTCACCAAGGAACTCCAGCCGTTCGTTCGAGCCCTCCGCCAGCTCGGGATGTTCGTTGACATACGAGCTATGCACCAGGGCGCAGCGCAACAGCCGCCGGTCGCGAAACAACAGCCCCAGGGAGGCTTCCAGATGGCTAACCTCTGTCGTCATTGTACATCGTACCCTCTCTCGGTGCGGACAACTGCTATTGTAGGCAGCAAAGGCCATTGAAGTCAAAGCATCTCAGCAGGGGCCGTATTCCGGGATTTTGCCTTCGGGTGCGTAGCGTGGAGTCAGGGACGTTTCAGCGCAGGGCCACGGCCAGGCCTTGCAGCTTCAACGTGCTATAATCCTGTTAGGCGTCCCGTCTCCCCATTGCCAGAGGGCGGTGCCTGCAACATCGCCTGCTGGACAAGGGCTGCTGCGTATCCCACAGGGCGGGCATGGTACGAGTCTTGATAGAAGCAGTGGAGCGTGGCCTTCCCCCGAGGAGTGTGAGGTTCCTTCGCGCCGCCGCGGCCCTGGCGGCGCGGGAGGGCCTGAGCCTCTACCTGGTGGGCGGGCCTGTGCGAGACCTGCTCCTGGGCAAACCGATCCTGGACCTGGACCTGGTCGTAGAGGGGGACGCCCCACTCCTGGCTTCCCTCCTGGCAAAGGAGCTAGGCGGGACCGTCGCAGCCACGTCGCAGTTTGGCACCGCCAAGCTCAAGCTCCCGGATACCACCCTCGACCTGGCCACCGCACGCCGCGAGACCTATGCTCACCCCGGGGCCTTGCCCGCGGTCCGACCTGGGGGCATCCGAGATGATCTGGGCCGACGGGACTTTACCATCAATGCCATGGCCTTGCGCCTGGACGGAGATAGGTTTGGCCAGCTCCTGGACCCCTTTGGCGGCCAGCGGGACGTGGCGGGCGGCACGGTTCGAATCCTCCATCCCAAGGGCTTTGTGGACGATGCTACCCGAATCCTCCGCGCCATTCGATACGAGCAGCGCCTGAGCTTTCACATGGCAGAGACCACCGAGGCCCTGGCGCGCCAGCATGCCAGCTTCCTGGACACCATCAGCGGCGACCGGCTCCGCCATGAGCTCGAGCGCCTCCTTCAGGAGGCGCGTCCAGAGCATGCGTTGGCCCGCGCCCACTCCCTGGGCGTGTTGAAGGCCCTCCTGCCCTCGCTAGCCTGGCCTGGGGCCCTGCAGGAGGCTGTCCAGCGCTTCAGGGAGTCAGGCGGCAGGGCAGACCCCCTCCTCTTCCTAGCTCTGCTGGCGACGCCTCTGTCTCCAGAGGAGGGTGAGCGCTTTGCCAGGCGTCTGAACGCCCCCGCACGCTGGCGGCGGATTCTCCACGATACGGTCTCACTTCGGGGAAGTCAGGATGCCCTGCAAGCACCCGAGCTGGCCGCAAGCACCATCGTTCGGCACCTTCGCGCGATGGAGCCGGAAGCAGTGCTGGCCTGGGCCGCTGTTGCACCCGCTCCCCTCGCCAGGCAACGGCTCCTGCACTACCTAGAAGACCTGCGCCACGTGAGAAGTCGCTTGTCCGGTCACGACCTGCTTGCACTGGGAGTGCCTCACGGGCCGCTGGTGGGCCAGCTTCTCGAAGAGCTGCAGACCGCTTCTCTCGATGGTGTTGTGCGCTCGCGAGAGGAGGAGACCGCCCTGGTTCAGCGTCGGCTCCAGGAGGAGAGGCATGGCATCACCCAAAGGGAGTGAGGGTCCCATGCTCCAGCAAGGTGAGAACGCTGGACGAGGTACTCCCTGCGTTGTTTGCGGCGCGCCCCTGGACGGCGAGAACGTCGCCACCTGCTACTACTGCAACGGGCAGTTCCACCAGCCGTGGAGCACCCGGGCAGCGCCGACCAGTTGCGGCCGCATCTTCGCCCACCAGGAGGCCCAGGGCCTGGTATTTGTGTGCCAGCGGTGCCTGGCGGGGTCGAACCCCGCGTGACGCATGGGCGTATCTGCCTTGAGAGAAAATCAGCACGGGAGAGATGTTCGTGAAGGCGGTGTTTTTTCAGGCCCACGGCGGCCCCGAGGTCCTCACCTATGGGGAGCGCCCGGACCCCGTCATCGGCCCCAGGGAGATCAAGGTTCGAGTGCGCGCCTGCGCCCTGAACCGGCTGGACATCTGGTCCCGCTCCGGGCTCCGGGGCACCCGCAGGGAGTTCCGTCAGCCCTTCATCCTGGGGTGCGACATCGCCGGCGACGTGCTGGAGGCGGGGGTTGAAGTCCTGGAGGTCAGGGTTGGCGACCGCGTCGTCCTCGACCCGGTGCTCTCCTGCGGCCAGTGCCGCCACTGCCTTGCGGGCCAGGATGACCTGTGCCCCCGCCGCGGCATGCTGGGCGCCTCGGTGGACGGCGGCTACGCCGAGTACGTCAAGGCCCCAGGGGCAAATGCCTACCGAATCCCCCAGGGCACCACCTACGAGGAGGCCGCCGCCCTGCCCACCACCTTCATGCCCGTGTGGAACATGCTGGTGCGGCGCGCCTCCCTCCAGCCGGGGGAGACCGTCCTGGTCCTCTCGGCTTCCAGCGGGGTGGGCACGGCGGCCATCCAGGTGGCCAAGCGGGTCATCGGCGCCCGAGTTATCGCCACCACCAGCACCCCTGAGAAGGCGGAGCAGGCCCGCGCCCTGGGGGCCGACGAGGTGATCCTCTACACCCAGGAGGACGTCGCCAGGCGCGTGGCGGACCTGACGGATGGCCGCGGCGTGGATGTGGTGGTGGACCACGTGGGCGCCGAGTTCTGGGAGGCCGCCTTCGCCTCCCTGGCGAGGGGCGGGCGGTATGGCGTGTGCGGTGTGACCACCGGCTACCGCGCCCAGCTCCACATGGGACAGCTCTTCAGCAAGCAGCTCACCCTCTTCGGGGTCTCCATGGGCTCTCGGGAGGACTTCCGCCAGGTGGTTGACGCCGTGCGTCGGGGGCTGGTCAAGGGCCACGTGCTCCAGACCTTCCCCCTTGCCGCCGCGCAGGAGGCCCACCGGGTGATGGAGGGCCGCGGCTTCTTCGGCAAGCTGGTGCTCACCGTGCCGTGAGGAGGGGAACACCACTCTCTTTTCCTTGACACCTTTGGCGACCCTCTGTACCCTACTTCTGTACCGCCGAACCGACGAGGCAAGCGATGGCGACCACCGTGAAGGCCATCCCCCAGGAGCTGATCTACCGCGTGGCGTACGAAGCCAACAAGCGGGCGGCCATCGCGGTGCCTGCTGATGGCCTGGCAGCCTTTGAGCAGGCCTGGCGGCGGGAGAGCAAGCCCCTGGCCCGCTTCGTCCTGGGGCAAATCCTGGACAATGCTAAGCTGGCCGTCGCCGAGAGCCGCCCCATGTGCGCAGACACCGGCCTGCCGAGATATTATGTCAAGTTAGGCAACGAGACTACCATTGAGGGCGGCTTCGTTGCCTTCGAGCGCAGCCTGCGCCGTGCGGTCGCTGATGTGACCCAGGACATCCAGCTTCGCGCCAACCGGGTCCACCCCCTGACGCGCCAGAACCCGGGCAACAACGTAGGGGTCTTCGCTCCCAACGTGGACTACTCCTTCGAGCCCGATGCCGACTGGATGGATCTCACCGCCGTGCACAAGGGGGGCCTCTTCGGCACTGACTATCGGATGCTCTTCCCCGGCGACGGCATGGAGGGCATCAAGCGGTTCTTCCTGGACACCCTGGCCCAGTTTGCCCGTCGGGGGCTCTCCTGCCCGCCCGTGGTCGTTGGGGTCGGGCTCGGCGGGACGAAGGACCAATGTGTCCGCCTGTCCAAGGAGGCCGCCTGCCTGCGGGTGATGGGCGACCGGCACCCGGACCGGGAGGTGGCGGCCCTGGAGGTGGACCTCAACACCCTGGGCAATCGCACGGGCTTCGGCGTCATGGGGGTGGGAGGTGACACCACAACCCTGGACGTCCACGTCGAGATCGCCTACACGCATACGGGTGGCCTGCCTGTGGCCATCTCCCACTTCTGCACCGCCTACCGCCGGGCAACCGCCCGCATTTACCCTGACGGGCGGGTGGAGTTCCGCAACGACCCTGCGTGGTTTACTCCCTACTACCGGAGGGTGGGGATTGAGTAGGGCCATCTCTGGAAAGGCGACAACGCATGGACGCGGACAGCCTGTTTGAATCGGTGGCGCAGGCCCTCGTCAGCGGCCCGGGGATCACCAGAGCCAGGATGTTCGGCTCGCCCGGGCTGAAGGTGGGCGGCAAATTCTTTGCGTGCCTGGTGAAAGGCAAGCTGGTCGTGAAGCTCCCAAAGGGCAGGGTAGACGCCCTTGCCGCGTCCGGGCATGGGGAGCACTTTGACCCGGGTATGGGTAGACTCATGAAGGAGTGGGTAGCCGTCGCGCCTCTGGCGGAGGGTGACTGGCTTGCTCTTGCCACCGAGGCCCGCGACTTTGTGGCCTCGGCTCTCTAACCTGATTGGCCGTAGCTACAATGTTTTCGTGAAAACGGAGGAGCGATGCATGAGAAGACCTGGCACTGCAGCATGTGTGGACGGGATGTGGAGAGCATCCCCGACCCATGCCCACAACTGGAGGCCACCCCCCAGCGCGTGGCTTCGCTGCTGACCGGACTCCCACGCCAGCAGCTCGCCTTGCGCTCCAAGGAGGGTGACTGGTCCATCCAGGAGGTGCTGAGCCACCTGGCTGATGCGGAGGTGGTGTGGGGGTTTCGCTACCGCAAACTGCTGGCGGAAGAGACCCCGGACATCGCCGTGTACAACCAGGAGCTTTTCGCCGCCAACCTGGCGCCGCTCCAGCGGCCTGCCCGGGAGCTCCTGGCTGCATTCCGGGCTGCCCGCAAGGCCAACGTCCTGCTCCTGGGCGCTGTCCCCCGCCAGCGCTGGGCTCGGACGGGGATGCACCCGCGCCTGGGACCCTTCCGTGTTCAGCAGTTGGCAGAGCACGTCGTCCACCACGACGAGAACCATGTCCGCCAGATAGAGGCGATCCGGGCCAGCGTCCCCGGGGCGCTCAGGCGCTAGAAGAGGGGTGTCCACGGTGGAAGAGTCCCGGCCCCAGGTGCGGGAGTGGCGGCTGAAGGCCCCCCTTTCCCCAGGGGAGATCGCCCAGGTG